>CAIRLQ010000075.1 GCA_903879465.1 uncultured Opitutia bacterium
ATGCAGAACTTCGGCCAAGTACAACGCGGCGTCGGTGGCGTAGGGATTATTTGATTTTGCAAGCGCTTGCAGTCGCTCAATCGCCAAATCGCTTTGACCCAATCGATGGTCGATGATGGCGCGGAAAAAAATAGTTTGCGGATCTGTGGGCGCCAAGCGCACCGCATGCGTGGCGGCGATGTCTGCGGCGCCAATCATGCCGCGACCAAGTGCGGCGCGGGTTAATCCCAGCCACGCACCCAGCACGGTTGGTTGTTTGCGGGTCCATTGCTCGGATATTTCAAACGCCTTCAGAAATTCCGATTGAGAAAGAAGTCGCTGCACTTCTTGTGCTGTGTCCACTCGCTGCATGGGCGAAGTGTACGGGTATTGAAATTGGAAACATTTCAAATCAACAAGATCATTGACGCGAACGAGTGAATGAACTACGCTTAGGAACTCAAGACTGCGGGGTAGAGCAGCCTGGTAGCTCGTCGGGCTCATAACCCGGAGGTCACTGGTTCAAATCCAGTCCCCGCTACTTCAAGAGGCGACCGCGAAAGCGGCTCGCCGACCGGTTCAGAGTGAGCGCCCCGGCCACACGGCCGGGGCGTTCGCGTTTGGCGGCGTGCGTACGGCGTTTTGCCGCAAGGGGTTGCGTGCGCGGAGGTCTCTCGCGGGGGGCCAGCGGAGTGGCGTCGCAGAGTGCGTGGCCGACCGTCCCGGGCGTGCCCTCGAATTGTCTCTCCGAGCATCGAGAGACCTCGCGCCCCGATTTGTCTCTGGTTCACAGTTCCAGAGGCCGAAATGCATGAACACATAAACAACCGAGTCCGGTCGGTGCGAAATCGCGTGGTCAATCCGCGAGAAAGCGGAGGACTCTAGAATGACTTCCATGAGCAGCGTGATCTTTGTCATTAAGCCCGGGCCAATGGGTCGAGCGATCATGCAACGGGTGCCTGTCTCGCTTCTAGCAGTCGCCATTGCTGGCTGTTCAGTCACGCCGGCAGACACCTCGTCGACGGTCGGAACGTCCGCGATTCGAGATCAAGGCAGAGTCGCGACTCCGGATCAGAACGCGGTGCTCAACGGCGACTCTGCGCTCATCGAGATCATGCGCGACGCCGACATCCCGGGGCTCGCTTTGGCCCGTGTTGAAGACGGTCGCGTAAGCCAAGTGATGACGCTTGGGCGGCGAGATGCCATGAACGCGCGACCAGATGCGCCCGCCGTCGATCAACTCACCGTCTGCGAAGGCGCGTCGCTCGGCAAACCACTCCTCGCTCTCGCGACACTGCAACTCGTCGAGAAAGGCAAACTTAATCTCGACACGCGCGCTGCGAGCATCGTTCCGCTTGAAGATTCGAGCGATGCACGAAAGGACCTTGTCACGATACGAATGCTCTTGAGCCACACGAGTGGCTTGGCATTCAACCAGCCCACGTTTGAGGCCCAGCCCGGAGAGCGTTTTTCGTATTCCACCTTCGGGTACCGCTATTTGCAGAGAGTTGTCGAATCGAAGCTGGGAAAACCCTTCGAAGCATGGGTGCAAGACACGCTGGTCGCACCGCTCGGCCTTGCGCGCACGAGTTTCGTCTACGGCGAGCAATTCGCAGACAACCGGGCCACGGGCCGCAACTGGCTGATGGTCCAACAGCAATCAATGACCACCGCAGCTGGCGCTGCCGCATTTGATCTCATCACGACGCCGAAGGACTACGCCACGATCTGGGCGCACGTCTTGAGCGGGAGCGTCGTGTCACAGCCGACGCTTGCAAGCATGTTCACACCCCAGCGCGAGATCAAGGGGGAGATGTTTGACCCTGCCATACCGAAGAAGTCGACAGTACAACTTGCCTGCGGGCTCGGCGTCCTGCTCGAACGGCAAGGTGACCGCTGGATCGCCTTTCAGTGGGGTGATAATGGCGGCTCCACAGGCTTGCTCGTGATTGAGCCTCAGGAGAACCGCGCGGTCGTGTTTATGACGAATGCCCAAGACGGTCTGCACGCGGGAGAGGCCATCGCGCACGCCGCAGGCGCACGCATTTCAGCGTTGCCATGGCTCGGCTACGAGCAGTACACCACCGCGACGCGAACCGCATGGAAGCGTGTCACGGCGGCATGTGATCGCGGCGCAGATGCAGGCACCGCTGCCTTTACGAAACTCCTCTCGGAAGATGAACCCTCAGCGCGTGCCATCTCACGCAACCTTGGCTACTTCAATCGCTTTAAGGGCCGCGTTGCCGAGTCTGAGCCGTTCTTTCGCGTTGCATCGACCATCGAACCAGCCGAGATCGAAGTCCTGGGGAACTGGGCGGAATCGTTGGTGCTTGTCGGGCGGGTTGAGGAGGCGGGGCTCGCCCAGCAACGGGCTGTTGCGATCGATTCATCCCTCGCGTCCTTGGCGACGTTGCAATCATGGATTGACGCAGCCAAGTCCGACCTTGCTGATGCGGCCCGCGATCAGAAGGACTTGAATGAATCATTCGCAGAACACGTTGGAACCTACGGCGAGTATTCGCTCGAACTTGACGGCCAAAACGGTCCGACCCTCGTGACGCCACGCGGCCGAAAGGCGCTTGTACTTGTTCATTCCGGCGATGCAATCACAAAGGACATGGTGTATCGCATTCGCTTCGGCGGTGGCGAACTCGATGTCACTGTCGCGGGGGGGGCAACGAGCAAATTCTCCAAGATCGTCTCTTCGGGTTTCTCCTCGGGGAGGGTGCCGGGTTAAGGCTGGGGCGGGGTAGAACCGATGCGAACGACGACCCGCGGGTGATGACTCCGCTCACGCGGAGGGGGCTCGATGCAGGGGAACTAGAGAGATCTAGTACCCTTGTTCCATCGCGCCACAAGGTGCTATCCAGCTCTCTTCTGCGAGCTATATCCCTCGAAACGTTCAAAACCCGTCCAGCACTCCCTACTTCAAGAGGCGCGCGCGAAACTGGCGTGCCAGCAGGTCAAAAGTGAACGCCCTGGCCTCCCGGCCGGGGCGTTCGCGTTTTGCGGCGCGCGTACGGCCAGAGCGTGCATGATGACCACGATCAGAGAGCGATTCGAGGTGTAGGCCGAGCACAGGCAGCCCGGGGCGGTGCCCGGGCCCCGCATGATCGCGTTCCCCAACGGCGTACAATGCGCGACCGTGAGACCATACGGCATCATTCATGCGCGGATCGTTCCGCTTCTCACGGCGTTGTCCTTGGTCGGCTGCGCGACCGATCGAGGTGGGGCCCGAGAGCCCGTCGCGCCACAGCTCCTCCCGTTTACCTACGCGACGCGGCATGACGGCGCGCACAATGCCGGCGTGCGCGCGATCCTGCAGGACCGCTCGGGGGACTACTGGTTCGGCAGCCACTTCGAGGGCGTCTGCCGCGTCGGTCGTGATGGCGTTCGGCACTTCACCCGAGCTGACGGCCTGAGCGACGACCAGGTCCGCGCGATCCAGCAGGCACCGGACGGCTCGATCTGGTTCGACAACGGGGTCGGCGTGAGCAGCTTCGACGGCGAGCGGATCACCACGCCTGTCGTTCGCGAACACTTCCCGCATTCGACGTGGGCGCTCGAGCCGGAGGACCTGTGGTTCAAGTCAAACGGGTCGATCGGCTTCGACGAGAAGGAGCGCCAAGCGGGCGTCTATCGGATGCACGGCGGGCGGCTCACCTACCTCGCGCTGCCGCTTCCAGCGCCCCTGCGCACGGATGATCTCTATTCGGTGACGGGCTTCGCCAAGGGCAAGGGCGGCAGGATCTGGATTGCGACCTACAACGCCGTGTTCGGCTTCGATGGCGTGTCGTTCAGGACCATCGACGGCGCGCGGATGGGATTGCGCGAAGGCGAGGGCATGCCGCACGTCCGCTGCGTGTTCGAGGACAGCCGCGGGCGCGTGTGGATCGGCAACAACGGCGTCGGCGTGGTCGTGATCGACGGCGACGCGACGTTCGCCCTCGCTCCGCTCGCCAGGACCAGCGAGGTGCTGCTGCGCATGGGCGCGCCGCTGACTTCCTCGGCCGCCGTGGACCGTGACCAATCGCTGCAGCGCGTCTTCTCGATCGGCGAGGATCGGGACGGCAACATCTGGATCGGCACGATCGGAGGCGGCGCGTGGCGGTACGACGGCCGCGAGTTGCGGCAGTTCACCGCCAGCGACGGGCTAACGAGCGCAAGCGTCATGGCCATCTACTGCGACCGCGATGGGGTGCTCTGGCTCGGCGGCACCGGGGTGTTCCGCTTCGACGGATCTCGTTTCGAACGCGTGCGCTGAACAACAACCACATCGGTATCGTCAACGACGTCGATCGTGGACAGTTGCTCTCGACATGTGGGCCAGGGCGGCGAGTCTCGAGTTCTGAACCGCCGGGTCGCCCGGACACCCCCGCTGGCCGACCGGATGGGCCGAAAGTCTCTCCAGTTCTCTCCGCGGCAGGGTGCTGGGTTAAGAGTGGGTCGAGCCCGCTGGAGCGGTCACTACCCCTGGGGTTGGGAGCGCTGGAGCGGGGCAGAACCGACGCGAACGGCGACCCGCCGGTGATGCCTCCGCTCACGCGGAGGGGTACGGTGCGGGCCAACTAGAGAGATCTAGAACCCTGTTCTGAGCGCGCCACGAGGGGCTATTCAGCTCTCTCCTGCGAGCTAGATCCCTCAAATCGTTCGAAACCCGTCCAGCTCTCCCTACTTTTAGGGTCGATCAGGAAACTGGTCGGTCCGCGCGTCATTGAAACACGCCCTGGCCATACGGTTGGGGCGTGTTTCTTTTTGGGCGGCGCTCTAGCGACACTGGTCTATGGGTAAGAGTGCGGGCAGACAGTTGCCTTGGCTACAAATGCCATGCAAGTTCAGCGCGCGCTCAAGCCTTATCGAAGCGATCTAAGTTCATGACTTTTACCCACGCCGCAACAAAGTCGCGCGCAAATTTTTCTTTGGCGTCATGGCTTGCGTAGACCTCTGACAATGCGCGCAGTTGCGAGTTTGAACCAAAGACAAGATCAGCGCGGGTGCCAGTCCACTTCACTTGCCCTGTCGTGCGGTCGCGACCTTCAAAGGTCTCCTCTGCTGCGGATGTTGACTCCCACGTGGTTGCCATGTCGAGCACGTTGACAAAGAAATCGTTCGTCAACGTTCCTGGTCTTGTGGTGAAAACGCCCAAATTTGAGTGGTCAAAGTTTGCGCCAAGCACGCTCAGACCGCCAACAAGAACTGTCATTTGCGGCGCGGTCAGCGTGAGCAAGTTGGCGCGGTCCACGAGCAAATAATCAGCGGGCAACGAGTGGCCCGAACTGCCATAGTTACGGAATCCATCGGCCGTTGGTTGAAGCACCTCAAATGAATGCACATCGGTTTGCTCTTGCGTGGCGTCGGTGCGACCAGGCGTGAATGCAACATCAACGTCAACACCCGCGGCCTTTGCAGCGTGTTCAACTGCCGCGCATCCAGCAAGCACGATCAAGTCGGCGAGCGAGATTTGTTTCTTGCCACCCGCTTGCGCGCCGTTGAATTCATTGCGGATTGCCTGAAGCGCGTGAAGCACTTTTTGCAACTGCGCAGGATTGTTCACCGCCCAATCTTTCTGTGGCGAAAGTTGAATGCGCGCTCCGTTGGCGCCGCCGCGTTTATCGGTGCCGCGGAATGTGCTGGCGCTGGCCCATGCTGTGGAAACTAATTGCGCTACGGTAAGACCACTCGCAATTATATTTTTCTTCAACGCGGCAATGTCTTGCGCATTGACCAACTCGTGCGTGACTGCTGGAACTGGGTCTTGCCAAATCAATGTTTCTTTGGGAACAAGTGGGCCCAAGTAACGGGCGATTGGGCCCATGTCGCGGTGCGTAAGTTTGAACCACGCGCGCGCGAATGTGTCGGCCAGCTGCGCGGGATTTTTTAGAAAACGCCGAGAAATTGGCTCGTAAAGTCGATCCATACGCAGCGCGATATCGGTGGTGAGCATCACCGGCGCGTGGCGCTTGGTTGCATCATGCGCATCGGGCACGGAGTTCTTGGCGGAGTCATCGGTTGGAATCCACTGATGCGCGCCGGCGGGACTTTTAGTGAGCTTCCATTCATAGTGGAATAAAGTTTCAAAATAACTATTGTCCCACGTTGTTGGCGTGGAATTCCACGCGCCTTCAAGTCCGCTGGAAATTGTGCTGGCTCCGCTGCCAGTGCCGAAACTATTTTTCCAACCCAGACCCATGTCTTGCATTGGCGCGCCCTCTGGCGCTGGTCCAACAAACTTGTTCGGATCCGCCGCGCCGTGGGTCTTTCCAAACGTATGACCACCCGCGATCAGCGCCACTGTCTCCTCATCGTTCATGGCCATGCGCGCGAATGTTTCACGAATGTCGCGCGCCGAAGCCAGGGGATCGGGCTTGCCGTCGGGGCCTTCGGGATTCACGTAAATCAAGCCCATTTGCACGGCGGCGAGCGGGTTCTCAAGGTTGCGGTCGCCGGTATAGCGCTCGGCGGCAAGCCATTTCTTTTCGCCGCCCCAGTATGTTTGATCGGGCTCCCACATATCAACGCGGCCGCCGCCAAAACCAAATGTCTTAAAGCCCATTGATTCAAGCGCCACATTGCCAGTGAGAATGATCAAGTCGGCCCACGAAATCTTTTTGCCGTACTTCTGCTTGATGGGCCACACCAGGCGCCGCGCCTTG
>CAIRLQ010000076.1 GCA_903879465.1 uncultured Opitutia bacterium
CCGAGTTGAGTAAGGGGTTGTGGTCCTGGCATTCCGTCGGGCTGGAGACTTCGGTTTCAGGGGGTTGGCTTGGGTCGCAGAATTCCGGTATGCGTTGGACAACGGCTTCAACCCAGCACGACGTCACGGGGACATTCGGATTCAGTGTGCTGGCGGCATCACCGTAGCAGCGGATGACAAAAGTGTCGGACCGTGTGCTAAGCGCCGAGCCGACCGCTTCGAGGATGTCGGATTGCAACAGTGAGGTGGGGGCAGACCGGAGAGCGTGTCCCTTGTTTAAGTCGGTGCGAGGGTCGGTTGCTTCGACATTTTTGGGTTGGAGGTAATAAGGCACGGCGCCATCGGCCGACTTCGCGCTAAGATTTCCTTCGCTATAGGCCGGGGCGGCGGGTCCAATGCTGCGGTCCGAGAGATTGCCGCCATTAACATCGGCCCGAAGAATGGCGTTTTGGAGGCAGCCTTGATAGGATACTTTGGTGGGGTAGGCCCCGCACTGGAATCGATTCACGAACTGGGCTAGGCCAATGAAGGGCAGCGGCACGAAGACGCCGCGATTTATGATTTTGTAGTGCACGTCCAGCGGATTCGGGGCTGGTTTGATGCCGTATTGGTAGCGGTGGTTGTAGAGTAGGCGGGAACGAATCTCATCCACGATGGATTTAGCCAGCAGCTTGATTTGAGCGTCATCGAGCGTCGCTAGTCCTGTCCAGGCTTTGGGTGTATTGAGGGCCGTTTTATAGTTTCCATCGGCGGCGTCAGCTCGCACCGCCCGGGGGAAACGTGCGTTGGTGCTGGAGGTCGGCTGCAGCTCGCTGAGCATGCCCATGGAGTTACGCTTCGCCCCGGCGAGGAGGGCGGCCCAAGCTTCGACGGAGGTACTGTTTACGTTGAACGTGCCGTCGGTCAAGATTGCGCCGGCGATCCGGCGGTGATCGCCAATCATGGCGCGGATTGCGGCCGGATCCCGAGTGCAGTAAAGTTTGATACGGGGATTAGCGAGCGACCCGGTACCGTTGGCGAAGCTGTCGAGCACTTGGCTTAGGGTTTTGGTTTCCGTCACGATGGACCCACGGGAAATGACGGGCGCCGCCCCGGATAGGAAGAAGCGATCATAGAGTGCTGAGTTGAGCATCCAGGCGAGGTCAGGATTGATCAGGCCGGAAGCGCTTCCGAAAGAGCCTGCGATTGCAATATTCAGCGGGGCGAAACTGTTACCGATTAGGAACAGTGGATCCTGGTCGCGTAGCCCGAGGTTGGCATGGGTGTATTGCGCCAGAGAGATCGGCGGCGCGAATGGTACTTCCGAGTAGACCGCGGCGTTGACGCCGCCGCCGCCCGATGTGCAGCTCAGCCCGCCGAAGGCGAGGGAGCCGCTTATGCCAGTCGTTTCGATGACCTCGGGCCAGCTGTTTACCGTGCGTGTCAGCATACGGTAGCTTGGCGAGGTGAAGGCGAATCCCGTCACGGTGGCTCCGGTCGCCATGCCGTTGGCGTCCGCCCGGGTGACGGGGGCCATTGGATTGGAATGGGAGAAAAGCGGGAAGGAGAGCACATCTTTAGGCCAGCGCAGATTGTAGTCGTGGGCGGCGAAGGGTAGTGGGGCGTCCGTTGGCCCAGGTAACCCGGAAATCGTGCCATTGATCACCTTGGCCGCAGGTGTGCCGCTGCGACTTAGGTCGGTCACGGTCAGCGTATTCAACTCACTGCAGGTATTGGAAAGCGTGCCTTCATCGCTGTTACTAGTGCCGGTCAGGCGATCGCCCGGCCAGGCGCTCATCGCGAGGCGTGCTTCAAAGACCCCCGTATTCTGTATCGAGACGGTGAGGTCTTCGCCGGTGCCGAGGGCCAGCGGAACACCCTTGTTGTCTAGGCAGTTCATCCAGAAGCCACCGCGGTAATCAATCCCGTCCGTCATGTTGCCGGATAGACGGTTAAAGACCGCTGGTCCGTCCTTCAACGGAGCTAGCCCGACGCTCTTGGTGGAGAATGCCCTGAATTCACCAGGTTGCAGCAAGGTGCCGTGGGCGATGTAGGTGCGCAGGCTTTCGAAGGCGTTGGAACTTGGGTCGTGGGCCCGAGCCATCTCGCCCACGGTGTGGGTCCAGAGGCCCTTGGAGATGGTTTGGAAATTTAGGGTGAGGTTGTCCCACTTGCGGAAAGAAAGGCGGAGGGCCGAGTTCTCGGCGCTGCTGCTGTCGCGGGAGAGGCGAAGGGCCACATTATAGGGATTATGGAGCACGGTGATGGGGGAGGCCGTGAGCCGAAGTGTTCCGCCTGCATCTTGTAAGCCCCAGACCAGTAGTTGACGGCAGATGTAAGGGGAGACGGCGACCTTAGTCGGGCGCGGTACCTGCAGCGTACTAAGGATATCCATGTGCATGAAGTCTAACGTGGGGGTATCCGTGCGATTATAGAATCGGCCATAGTGGGACTTAGCACCGTATCCCGAAGCGCCCAGGCTGCGTGCGTTCGGAAATAGGGTTCGGGCATTGAGTGTGGGGTTCGTGCTGCTGGTCCAGTCCAACTCCTTGTAGAGCCGGTGATAGTTGCGCAGGGCTTCCCAAGTTGGTCCTTGGTTTGTGAATACGAAGGAGTAAATCGGGGAGATCGAGTGGCTGAGTCCATCGTAGCGTACATTCAATTTTAGGTTACCGTAGGCTGCGCGCCCGCTGGTTCCGTTGGGGTGGAAGACGTAGGTCGACCCTGAAAGTTGGGCGCCGGCGGAATCTTTGGGCGGCGGTCCTTCGCCGAACTCAGAGGCCTTCCACTCGGCGTCGGTTTTTTCGAAGGCGAGCGAGAGGTCAATTTTGAGCCCACCGAACAGGGAGTCGCAGTTGACGCCGCGCGACCATAGTGTCGCCTCGGTGTAAAGGTGCCGGGCGATTGTCGCGGGCGTTGTTTCGACCAGCCCGAGGCCAGGATTCGTCAATAAGCTTAGCTCGCGCATCTGCGTAATCCGGTTATCGATCCCTTTGAGGGGTAGAGTGGAGAGCCCAGGGAGAATCTCCGTGCCCGAGCGGGCGGCGCCGCGGAGCGCTTCTTGTTGCAGTTGTGGGGTGGTCGCACCGATGGCCGGTGTGAGCCGGGGGTCGCTCAGATTGATGCGCGCCTTCACGCCTTCGTCGCCGATCCAATAACAATAGGCACCGTTCCCGCCGTCGGGTAGGGCTATGCGGGGTAGGCTGATGCGGCCATCGGGTTTACCGAGCGTTGTCGCGGTGACGAGTTCGTAGGAGCTGGCGCTAGTATTACCGACCAGCGGAATGAGTTGCGCAGCGGGGATGGTGTAGTCGGCCTGCCAGGGTACCCATTGATCGACGTAGAAGTCGGACTCGCTGGAAAGGTTGGCGGATTGGCAGCCGGGAGTCCGGTCATGGCGCCCGCTGACTAGCCAGGCTGGCGGCTGAAGCTGCTTGTCGCTCCGCCATACGCCCGTCCATAGGGGATTCTTAATCGTCGCCCACGTCCAGCCAGGCTGGGTGGTGTTGGCCATGAGGTCAGCTCGGCCGGTGATGCGCCGATCAGGTCCGGCTTCCTGTTGCAAGTGGGCTAGGGCGAGGCGCAACGCGACGTTCGCATTTAGTTTTGCGCGGAGGCGTAACTGCTGCTGCCCCACAAGTCGGGATTCCACCGTGAGGAAACCTGCAATGGAGAGAATGAACATGACCATCGTGGCCATCACGACCAGCGACAGTACGAGGCTAAAGCCGGGCTGGCGGCGCGGTTGGGGTAGCAGGCTGCGGGGGGCGCGGAACACTAAAGGGATGCTAAGCCACGTCAATCCCGACACAAGCCCACAGGGGCTAGTTTATTCAAAAATTATAATGAACGTCTATTTCTTGCCCGGTCCGCTCTCAATACGCTGCACCGTGGGCTTACTTGGGGTCAGCATCCGGTCTTCGATCACCTTGATTGAAATACCGTTACCGTTGACCCGGGGTTTGATGAGATAGAGTTTGCGCACTTCCTCCGACTGGAAGATTCGCCCAGAGAATAGGGGAGATTCGCCGGTATTGGTCGGTTGGAAAATCTCCAGACTGAAGTAGTCGTACGGTTTGCCACCCGAACGGATGACTTTGGAGCTATTGGGGTCGATAGATTGCGTTCCGGAGGGGGTGCGGACGGAAATCTTCATGGGGCACAGGTTGAAATAGCGCGTTGTGCCGAGCGGGAAGGCGCCGGGTGGGTCGGGGATCGCCTTGATGCCGTTATCGATGCCCGGATTCACAAGGAGTAGGAGGTGTAAGGTGCCTTGGTCGGTCGGTAGATCAATCCAGGCGAGGGGTGGTTTGTCGGAGCTGGTGAATTCGCGGGGCTGGCCCCGATTGGTGATTCCACGATTCACCTGGGGTGTCGCCGATGCCGCGTCGGAATCCTCAGAAGGGATTGGGGTGTCGGGCTTGACGGTGATGGTACCAGGGATGAGCTCGAAGCGAGCGGAGCCATGATAGGCGATTTCTTCGGTGAAGATATCTGTACCAATGGCGATGCCAGTCGGTTTTTTTCCCTGGATGAAACCTACGCCGACGATAGGTTCGCGCAGGGCGATGATTTTAAGGCGTGCCTCGACTGTTGGGGGTGCCAGTTCGGCGGCAAAGGTTGCCAGGCTGCCCGCGTAGAATAGAAAGGTGCCGATGGATTTAGATTTCATCGAGTTTAAGCCAGCGCATGGAGATAATTTTAAAGCGCCGTCCAAGGATGCTATTTACGGGGGTAAGCGAGTTGCTGAGAGTCGGATCGGGTGCTCCCGTGGTATTGGTTTTGATGGTAGTGCGGGGGGCGGCGGTCCCGGTTTCGGGGACATTGCTCGGGTCCACGAACTCAGGATAGCGCTGGACGACTACCTCCATCCACGAACGCCCTTTTTCGCCGGTATCATTGGCTGCATCGCCATAGCAGCGGAGTATAAACGTGTCGGAGCGCGTAGCGAGGGCGGAGCCAAAGGCGGCGAGCAGGTCGGATTGGAGCAGGTTGCCGGGGGCGCCGTAGGCGGTGTGGGTCACCGGGGTGCTGCTCGCTTGGGGTGTCAGCTCAATGTTTTCTGGGTTAGAGAACCAGCCAGCGGTGGGCATTTGAAGTGAGCTCGCCTTGACTATGGGGGCGCTCGATTTTGCACTAAGTGTGCCGGAGTTGCGGGCGTCGGATCGGATGATTGCCGCCTGCAGTGCGCCGCAGCGGTTGGCCCAGTTTTCAACCGTGAGAAAGCGGTTGATGAATTCTGAAAGGCCGAGGTAGGGCGTCGCTGAGCTCGTTAGTCCACCGAATTTACGAGGCTGGGGTGGTGAAGCCAAGTCGCGCTCGCTGCGGATGCGAAGCGCGAAGCGGGCCTTATTCTCATCGACGATGGCCTGGGCGAGATTCGTGATTTGGTTGTCTGTCAGGTTTATGATGCCGGCCCAGTTGCTGGGATCCGACATCGTTGTCCCGGCGGTGATGCCCTGGCTGTTGTTTATCGCACGGATGAAGCGAGCGTTGGCGGTGGCCGTGGGGGCGTTGGCGGCGAGTCCGGCGACAGGTATATTCTTGGTCGAACCTAGGAAAGCTTTCCAGGCGTCAACCGACGTCGAGTTAACGTTGAACGCGCCTTGATTGAACAGGACCGAAGCGGACGTGCGGTGATTAGTCAGGGCTTTTTCGGCATCGCTGGAGCTCTGGTTAGAGCGGGTCAGTGTGAATCGAGGGTTGTCGAGCGGGATGCCGTTATTGACGAAATCCTTAATGACGGTCTGCATGGTTCCTGCCGGATCCTCCAACGGCGTCGCATATAGCCATTTGGCTTCATTGGTGTGAGGGTTGGTTGGAGTGTTTGCGGAGTTCGGGTCGGTTGGAGTGGGCGTTGCGGCCGTCACGTTGGAGGTCTTCATCTGCGGCGCGGCGCTGGAGAGGAAGTAGGAATCCCAGAGGCTTGCGTTAAGCAGGTAGGATTGGTCGTATTCGGTCCAGTTAGGCCCATTATCTTGCATGACCTGTTGCGCGGAGATTAGCGGACTGGCGAAGCTATTGCCGATGCTCAGCAGCGGTTGCTGGTCACGGGTGCCGAAATTGGCGTGGGCGAATTGAGCTAAGGATGTGGGCTGGACGAGTGGAATCTCCGATTGAATTACGCATGTGGTTTTCCCGGCGGAGCCCGATGAGTACCCCCCGAAGGTAACTTTGTTCACCAGATTAGACG
>CAIRLQ010000077.1 GCA_903879465.1 uncultured Opitutia bacterium
CACCTCGATCAGCTGGCCAAGAAGATGGAAGCCGGTTGCGGCTTCGTCTGTCTCCATTACGCCGTCGAGCCCGCCTATGAGCGTGCCGGTTGGTTGAGCGTCGATGGTAAGCCCGTCAGCCCGGCGCCTCCTGGTCGTTCCTCGACCGGCAAGGGAGCCAAGGAGTTCAAGGATTGGCTCGGAGGCTACTTCGAGCAACACTTCTCCGTAAATCCGCATTGGATGGCAGACTTCAAGACTCTGCCGGACCATCCGGTGAGCCGCGGCGTGAAGCCCTATTCGTCCTCGGATGAATGGTACTTTAACATGCGCTTTCGTGATAACATGGAAGGCGTGACGCCAATCCTGCAGGCCATCGCGCCTCCGGAGACCATGAAGCGCGGTGAAGGACCCCACGCCGGCAACCCCGACGTGCGCAAGTCCGTACTCGAAGACAAGAATCCGCAAGTCGTCGCTTGGGCGGTGTCGCGTAAGGATGGCGGCCGCGGCTTCGGCTTCACCGGTGGCCATTACCATGCCGGCTGGTCGATTGACAGCCAGCGCACGTTGGCGCTGAACGCGATTGTCTGGACCGCGAAGGCGGAAGTGCCGGCCAACGGCATCGCCACCAAGTTCTCGGAAGAAGAACTTAAGGCCAACCTCGACCCAAAGGGCGCGCGCAAGCCGGCCGCTAAGCCAGTCGAGAAGAAGTAAGCGGCCCTCGGGTCGCCCGGATCAGGCCGGAGGTTCGCCTCCGGCCTTTTTCATACCCAGAAAAGCGGCGTCTGGTTTGACCATCGGTTCGGCCCGTTAACCTTGGGAGTATGTCTAAGCATATTGCAATCATCGGCGGAACTTCCGGCATCGGCCGCGCGACCGTAGCCCAACTCCAAGCCGACGGACACATGATTTATGCCGCCTGCCGTTCGCCCGAGAAACTCGCCGACCTCGGGATCGTCGCGCAGTCGTTCGATGCGACGGCCCCGGGTCAACTGACGTGGCCGGAGCGACTCGACGGCCTGGTTTATTTTCCGGGATCCATCTCGCTCAAGCCGTTCCATCGTCTGACCGCGGAGGACTTTCAGCGCGACCTGCAGGTGAATCTCTTCGGAGCTATTGCCGCCCTGCAATCCGCGCTGCCCGCGCTAAAGGCTGCAGGGAATGCGTCGGTCGTGCTCTTCTCCACGGTCGCCGCCGCGCAGGGCATGCCCATGCACGCCAGCATCGCCGCGGCGAAGGGGGCCATCGAAGGACTCGCTAAGAGCCTCGCCGCCGAATGGGCGCCCGGGATTCGCGTCAATGTTATCGCGCCGTCGCTCACCGACACGCCGCTGGCTGGGGCGTTGCTGAATTCGGATCTCAAGAAGGAAGCAGCGGCCAAGCGTCATCCCCTTCAGCAGGTCGGGCGGTCCGAGGACATGGCCACGCTCGTCGTCCACCTGCTTTCCGGACATGCCCGCTTCATGACCGGACAGGTGCTGCATGTGGATGGTGGGTTGTCTTCAGTCCGCACGTTCTGAGAAGGACACAAAAAACCCGGGCGCCGCGAGGGCCCGGGTTTCGGAAGGTAGCTCCGGCTTCCCTTCGCTTAGATTAGCATGAGCGCAGGCTCTTCCAGGAGCTGCTTGAGTGCCTGGAGGAATTGCGCGGCGTTGGCGCCGTCGACCACGCGGTGGTCGCCGGAAAGCCCAATCACCATGCGATGGCCGATCACGAGACGATCATGGGCATCGACCACGGGCTTCTTAATCGTCGCACCGACGGAGAGAATCGCGGCGTTAGGCACGTTGATGATGCCGAAGAAGCCGGTGACGCCAAACATCCCGAGGTTGGTGACCGTGAAGGTCGAGCCCGACATCTCATTCGGGGTGAGCTTTTTCGAGCGGGCTTTGCCGATGAGGGTCTTCGCTTCGATGGCGATATCCTTGAGCGTCTTAGCGTGGGCGTCGCGGATGACGGGCGTGACCAGGCCATCTTCGAGGGCGACGCCGAAGGAGAGATGGACCGCGCCGTGGGTGCGAATGCTGGTGCCGGCCCAAGAGGCATTGACCGCAGGGACACGGCGGAGCGCTTCGGCAGAGGCCTTCAAGATGAAGTCGTTCACCGAGAGCTTGATGGCGCTTTCGCCCCCGGCTTCGGCGAGCCGCTTGTTAAGGGATTCGCGCATGGCCATGAGCGGAGCGGCGTCGACTTCGACTTCTAGGTAGAAATGCGGCACCGTGATCTTCGACTCCAGAAGGCGTCGGGCAATCGTCTGGCGCATGCCGCCCACGGGGACGTCGGCGTCGGGCTGGATGCCTTTGCCGTCGGCGGGAGGAGCCACGGCGACATTGATCGGTCCAGAAGGTGCAGCGACGGTCGGAGCCGAAGCGGCGGCGGCGACATCACGACCAACGACGCGGCCACCGGGGCCGGAGCCAGCGAGTGCGGCGACATTAATCGCAGCTTTTTCAGCCATACGCTTGGCGTAAGGAGAGGCCTTGGTGCGCGAAGCATCGGACTGAGCGGCCGCGGCACCAGCGGAGGCAGGAGCGGCAGG
>CAIRLQ010000078.1 GCA_903879465.1 uncultured Opitutia bacterium
CGACGAAGATCAGTTCATTCTGCCGCAGCATCGCGCAGACGATTAACCCGTCGTGCACCGCGATGGCGCTGAGGACGAATTGCCGATCCCCGCCTTCAAAGCCTTCGAGGACGGCAGGCCGCGGGTCGGTGGGCTTTTTCGGGCGCGGGTCGTCGCCGAGCTGGGTTTTAAAGATGGGTAGATCTCCGAAGGTCGTGGTTTTGGCGGTGAGGCGCAACTCTCCCTCCCAGACGGATCCGACATAGCAGAGGTGCGCGGCGGTTGCGTTGGCACCCGTATCAACGGCAAGGGTGGGTGCGCCGGTCCAGGTTCCTCCGACCCAGCCTTGGCCGCCGAGTTTGGTGCCATCTTCATGCAGCCACTGTAGTCCGTGTCCGCCTTCGGCGACGTAACATCCGGTGAAGATTAAGGGCTTACCATCGGTAGTGCGTGATCCGGGGACGAAAGCGATGCTCGTTGGGGGAGTGTGGCTGGTGCCCCAGCAGCCGGTCTTATCCGCCGTCTCCCAGGCCGGCTTGCCTGCGTTGTAGAGGCTGAATTCGTAGTGGAGGCTGAGCGGCTTACGCCACAGGCCGCGTACGGTGTAGTCGCCCGGCACCACTGGGCGGGTCGGGATATTGTAGACGCCGTGTTTGGCGGCTTCGGGGTCGCGGAGGAGGTCATCGCTGCCATCCCACCACGCGATATTCTTGCCGGCGGGGAAGGGTGTTTCGCTGACGAGGTTGCGCACACGGCGGCCCGCTTTGTCTTCGATGACCAAGGTCACCAAGCCCGCCTCGGGGAGCGTGAACCGCACGGGAATCGGCGGAGACTCTTCCTGCGACTTGGGTAGGACGATGCTAACCAGAGCGTCATTTTTAAGCGGTACCAGCGCCATCAACTCACCGAGCCAGACGCGTTTGCCTTCTTTGACTTTCTTTTCGTAGTGCCCGACGCCTTTCGTGGCGGCGGTGATGCGTACACGAATCGCACGCGTGTTTACTGTCTGGTCGAAGGCAATCCAGTTCGGGCCGAGCGCGCTGGGGTAGAAGGTTTTTAGGTTTTCGCCGGTGCCGACGTGCTTCCACGCCGAGGCTGGTGCCTCGCGTACATTCGTATCGTCGGCGCCAGTGAAGGCGTCGATCTCGCAGGTGGCAAAGCCCGCCCAGAGTAAGCACAGTCGATCCAGGGTGACGGCTCGTGACCAGGTGAGCGTGAGAATTTCCGGATGCTCTGGCGAAATTGGGAAAGGGGCACCTTCCTCGGCGTTTTCCCAGGTGTTCCAGGTGCGGTTGTGGGATTCGTCGACGAGCTTCATTGAGGCATCTTCGCGTGCTCGGGATTGCACGAGTGACTGCGGAGCGATGTTGCCTAGGCGATCGGAGAGGAGCCAGAGGCCCGCGAGATGTCCAGCGGTCCCTTTGTCTCGGGCAGCCGGGGTATGGCTGAAGCGGAGTGCCCGGGTAGAGGTGCCAGGGGGTAGCACCCAGAGACCGTAAGCCCCTTCGGCGACTTCTTCATTGGTTTCCGCTCCGTTCACCAGACGCTTGGCGGGTATCCATTGCGAATCATCCGCGAGATCACCCGGGTAAGGGGCTTCGGATTTAAGGACGCTCAAGGAGCCGCCGCCGCCCACGAGTATGCTACCCACGGGAGAGGTTTGCGTGAAGCCGATGCGTAGATAGCGAGCCCCAGCGGTCTTTCCTGCACCATAGGTGACTCCTATCCAGTGGGTCGTTGCTTGCTTAGTCCAGACGACCGCCTTGGGCCCAAGTTGGGCCGTCGCTTTCTCGCCTTGTACGAGCGATTCGGGGGCCGTGCCGATGCGCTCTGCAAAAGTGCTGGCATCGAGCAGGTTGGCGTCGAAGGCCGGGAGGGGCGAAGCGGCGTGCAGGGTGGCCGACTGGGCGAGTAGTAAGATGCCGAATAGAGAGAGGAAGGCTTTCATCGCAAAAAGATGTTAGCACGCCTCGCATGCTTTACTCCACTCAGTATCTCACGCTATGACACTATCGTCTCAATGTCTCCCCTCCGTGAGGGTTACTTATCATTCTGGGCCGTCAAACTGTTCTTCCAGCGGTAACGTGATGACCTTCCACGTGGCCGGGTAGAAGCGTACGACTCGGCGGGGGCGGTAGCCTTCGAGGAGCATATCGCATTTCACTTTCACCTGCACGCCACTACTGCCGGGCTCGAGGGGGCCTTTTTTGATATCGAGAATATTTCCGCCCTTACGGTCGTTGGTCGGGTCGTAGGTCATCAAGCTGTCGCGAGCGACGGCGATGGTGCCCTTCGGGGCCTTGGGGTTGTCTTCGGGCTTGGAGAGCGGCCACCCGAAGGGCTTCTCGTCGATGAGGCTCAGCTCGTCGAACAGCTTGACGTCGATGCCGCCGAAGAGTGCGAGGGTGACAGCTTGGGTGCGATCATCGACGGCCTGAATCCAGCCCGGGAAGCCATGTACACGTAGATAGTCCCGGTGGGTCTCGAGTTGCGCTTGGGTGGCGAGCGCTCGGGATGTTTCATCAATCCACACGCGGGTAATGCGACCTGGGCCGTAGAGGGTGGCCCAGGTAAGGTTGAGGAGCACGTTCTGGCCGGGCTGTAGCGCTTTGAGGTCTGTAAAACTATTACCTTGGAAGACGCGGGTGCTGCTTAGTAGGTCGAAGATTGCAGGCTTACCTTTACCAACGGCCTTGCCGTCTGCCATGAGGGTGGCGGTGAGTTTTGCGGTTTTCAGGTCAACACTCTCGATTTTCCAAAGCTGCTTCTGGCGTTCATGGAAGGTGAAATCATCTTCAATTCGGAAGCAGCGACGGAATTCCCAATCGGGCGTCTTACGTCCGTAAGGGGTTTCGGACAGGGGCGTTTTGTCACCGGGCTTGGCAAGGAAGAATAAACCATGCAGGTGAGTGCCCAACGGGATGTCCTGCAGTGTCGCGGGTGCGCCGTGGTACCAGATGGATCCATAAGGCAGCAAAGTGGCATCGAGCGGTAAATCGAGAAGGCTGGCATCCTGGCTGTCATTGCGGTCAACGCGCAGTTTGAACCGGCGTTCTAAGTGGTCGACGCGGATGAGTTCGCCGGAGATGGCATGTGCCGAGCCGTCCGGCGGGAATTCACCATCGACCGGCTGGAACCATTTCAGCGGCTTACCGTCACGTTCGACCTTAAGGGCGGCGGGGCCTTCGGCGTCGGTGCGGAAGGCAGGCATGTCTGCGGCTACGAGCATCCCTGCGAAGCTCAGGAGAATAGGAATGAAGAGGCGCATAGCGAATGAGACGAGGAGGCTGGGTTTTGCCTGGGGTGAGGCCGTGGGGTTAAGGTGTTCACGCTTCTCGGGCCGACAAGTCCAGAGACGCGGAGTTCCGAATCTTTCCTAATCTAATAGCGGATTGGGTAAAAGCCCTTAGATCCGCTCTAGCTTAATGGGGGTGGTCTTGCCCGATGCGAACTGGGCGACGATCAGCGAGCCG
>CAIRLQ010000079.1 GCA_903879465.1 uncultured Opitutia bacterium
AGTCGTGACGACGCTGGCTGGCAGCGCGGGCGTGGCGGGCAGTGCCGATGGCACCGGCACCGCGGCCACCTTTAATCGGCCGAGCGGGCTGACGGTCGACGCCACGGGCACGGTCTACGTTTGCGACAATTCGAATCATACGATTCGCAAGGTCACGCCGGCCGGCGTCGTGACCACGCTGGCGGGATCGCCCGGCGGGGGGCAGCGCACCGACGGCTCGGGCGCCGCGGCGCGTTTGGGATCTCCGGCCGGCATTGCCCTCGATCCCACCACGGGAAATCTCATCGTGGTGGAAGGCGGCAATGACTCCGTTCGCCGGGTGACCTTGGCCGGCGTCGTGACCACGATCGCGGGCAACACGAGCCGCGGCTTCGCGGACGGCTTGGGGCGCAGCGCCCGATTTTTCGGTCCGGAAGGCGTGGCGGTGAATGCGGTCGGCGAGATCTTCGTGGCCGATACGTTCAATCACGTCATTCGCCGGGTCAGTCCGACCGGGGTCGTCACCACCATCGCCGGCACCGCGACCACCAGCGGCAGCACCGACGGCACGAGCGCCGCCGCCCTGTTGAACCGGCCCTTTGCCCTGGCGATTTCCGCCACCGGCCAACTCTACATTGCGGACACGTCGAATCTTACCATTCGCACCGCGGCGACGTTGCTGCCGCCGCTGATCGCGAACCAGCCGGCCAACCAGTCGATCGACGCCAGCGGATCGGTGTCGCTGACCGTGGCCACGAGCGGTGCAGCGACTTATTTGTGGCAGCAAAACGGCACGCCCGTCGCCAACGGGAGCAGCGCAATCTTGAACCTCGCCAATCTCCAGCCGGGCGGCGCCGGGCTTTACGCCGCGGTCGTCACGAACTCCGCGGGTGCGGCCACCTCGCTGCCGGCGATTGTCGGGGTGCCGACCACGAGCGAAGTGATCGGCGCGGGCCTGCTGTTGCAGCCGACGCACATCAAGCATCCGAACGGGAATTTTTTCGACCAAATCCTGATGACGGGCGCGGCGGAGACGATCACCGCCGTGCCGGGCCAGGTCGCGCGCACCTCCTATATCGACCTGAACGACGACATCGTCCAAGTGGAGTTTGCCGGTGCGGGCACGCTTTCCCTTGTACTTGACAGCGCGTCAGGTCCGGCCGCGCCGGTGAACTACAACCAGGCGGCCGTCTCCTACATGAAGGGCCACGCGGGGATTGTGATCGTCGGGGCCGACGAGACGACCAACCTCTCGGTGTTTACGGTGGGCCGCGTCACCGCGAACGATCCGACCGGCGGGTACAACATCCTCCAATCGCCGAGCGTGACGAACGATCCGGCTAAGAACGGCAGTTCGCTGTTCGTCGGCCACGCCAGCACCGCCTACGATGGCGTCGCCGATATCGCGTTTATTGCGATCTCAAGCCCCAGTGGGAACTTCGGCGGACTGCGTGCCTCCAACGCCAGCTGCTTTGCGACCAAGGGCCTGACCGGCATCTACGCCCCCGGCGTGCGGTTCTCCGGCCCGGTGTTTATCAGCGATATCAGCGCCCATGGCACTGCGACACCTGTGTTTATCATCGGCTCGTCACTCGACACGCGCATCACCGGGGGGAATCTGCTGCAAACGAACGGTCAGCCGGTCAAGGTGACCGGACTCACCCAGTTGAAGTTCCAAGCGGGTGGAACCTCGAACAATGTGGCGCTCCCCGCGCAGACAAACAAAGCCGTTTTGCTGCAGAACGGCGCGGACGTCTCCGCGCAGGTTGTGGTCAACCCCTGATTTCCCCGCCCCTCCGGCGGTTCGGCGCGCGGGCCGGGGCAGGGGAACGCAACCATGACCATCGCGGCCGTGAACGAAAAAAATGGTGAGCCCGGATCGCAAGCGCCAGAGGGTCGCGTTCGTCGCGCCCAAAATGGGGGCATAGCGTGAATCGAGAAAATGCCGGATTGTCAGAGGCAAAAAGGCCCATCGGGCCGATCGCATCCGCTCATGATGCGAGGACCTTGGTCGGACGCCAATTCGAGGGGAAAGTTTTCTTCTCAATTCTCGCGATGACGCCTTACGCCACACCCTGATAGTTTCAGCGGGGATTTCATGGGGTGATGGGGATGCCGGGTGCCTAGAGTTCCAAGGCGCGAACACGTGAGGATCGAGAGGGGTGGGTGTTCTACCGGCACCCATGGGCGCTCAGGGCCGTCTCGCTCCCAGGTTCTCCAAACTGGGTGCTGTGCCAATCGGGCGACCACGAAGCGCGCTTATATTGCCCTCAGCAGCGGTTTACGAGCGTGGATGCGTGGTAATAGACCCCAGGCCGCGGTCCGAATATTGCCTTCGATTTTATGCCGTCCCTGTGGGACGGCGCCCTATAATCAGGACCTATGCATCAAATTCCGCTTCGCGCGAAGGTCCAGTGCCTTTCAGACGCGATGCGCGGCCACCTGCGCCCCATCATCGCCTTGGTGCTTCTCGCGGTCGCGGCGGCCAATTCTGTTCAGGCGGCAACGGTTTCGGTTTCTGGGACGAAGGTGATAATCGCCTTGGGTGATACGGAAAATATAACCGACCTGAATACCAGCACAGGTGCTGCGGTCATTACGGTTAACACCGTTGGCAGTGCCAATAATACATTGGTGGGAACCCCTACGGGTGTGACCGTTACAAATAATACTGTTGTGATTAATACGGCGGCCTTCACCGGCTTTACAGGGTTTCAAGTCCTTGGTGGACATCTAGCCGGTGGCAATGCGGTTACTGTTGGTGCCAGTGGCATTGACCTAACAGCAGTTACGACAGCCAATACCAATCAAAGCGCGTCTATATCCCTTAGTAATTTTATTGGTGCGGGAACCTTGAATGTTAACGGCCCTATCTTGGCTAAGAATGGTGGCAGTGTTGCTTTGGACGCTTTTACGGTTACCATTACTGCTGCCGGCGATATCACCGCGACCAACGGGTCGGTGGATATTTTTTCCAACGATAGCATCAGCTCCGCTGGCGATGTAACTTCGGCTGGCCTGTTGCAGGTGAGAGCCGTGGGCGATGTCAGCGTTTCTGGTGCGATTAGTGTCGCTTCGGTTTATGCTCGGTCTTCGGGTGGAGATGTTAACTTCAATAGCACTGTAACCACGACTGGAGCGGGTGGTTTTATTTCGGAAGCCACCCTTGCCAGTAAGGCCACCAGGATTGCAAATGCCGTTACCGTTGGGGCTGGGGCTTCGGCCCTTGTTACCGGGAATCTAATCGCCAACAATTCAACGTTAGCTGCCATTACCACTTCCGGTACTGGTGCGATC
>CAIRLQ010000080.1 GCA_903879465.1 uncultured Opitutia bacterium
ATCAAGTTTGCGAATGGGCTTTGCCATACGGTCGGTGACTGCGCCATCCCGATCGGCACGCTACTTACGGGCATCTACCTCTATGAGATCATCAAGGACTTCCGCCTGGCCGCGGATGCTCCAGTCTCCTTTGGGGTGATGGCAGTGCGCTGGCTGCTCATGCCCCTCCTGGTGTTGGCGACGGTCGGTTACTTCGTAGCCGACGAATCCTTGCGTAAGGTCATGCTCGTCCAAGCGGCGATGCCCTGCGGCATCTTCACCTTCCTGATTGTCGAGATGTTCAAAGGCGAGGTCCTGGTCTCCTTGCGCTGTTCGGTCATCACGATGCTCTGTTGCCCGCTGGTCACGCCCTTGTGGCTTTACCTAGGCGCCCGTTGGCTTGGGTTGGGCTGAGAGCGTAATCTTTACTTGCGGTGCCTGTTGGTTAGGCTGGCTCTCCTGTGACCGTGCGTCTGCCCTTGTCCATTCTCATGCTTGCCTTGGCGGGCTGCGCCACGTTCGTGGAGAAAAATCCGCGGGTGCGGGCTTTTGGGGAGGAGGCGGAGTTCGAGACCGCGGCTCAGATCGCCAAGGATGCCGGCGCCGATTCTCCCAAGGATGCGTTGGTCTGGAAATTGGATGAGGCGTCCGCGCTCCGGGCTCAGGGTAAACTGCGGGAGAGCGTCAAGGTGCTCGAGGAGGTGGAGTCTGCTTTCCGGGTCGAAGAAGATAAGCCGGGATTTTCGATTACCGGCTCCACGCTGGCCGCTTTCAGCAATGGTTACGCCGAGGAATATCGCGCCAAGCCGTATGACCGCATTTATGCTTCGACCTATCAGGCGTTAAACCTGCTTGAGCTCCATGATGCCGCCGCCGCCCGTGTTTCCATGGCGCGATTGCGCTTTGTGCAAGAAGGTTACGGCTCCGGCCAACTTTACCTAGCGGCCACGCCGTCGGAAACCAAATACGATGTGACCAAGGCGAGTCATGATGCTCGTACGAAGGAAGGTTTGAGTATGATTCAAGAGAATCTCGACGGCTTGACTTCGGGCGGTACCTATGACGACGCTTTCAGTCATTGGCTGCAGGGAATGTTCTTCCTGCGTCTCGGCGAGGGACCTTCTGATCGCGAGCGCGCCCGTAAGGAGCTTCTCGCCGCCAAGCATCTCAATGCTAATAATCCTGCTTTCGAAAAAGATCTGAAGGATTGTGAAGCAACCGGCGAGCAGGGCAGGGTGGTGTATGTAGTCGCCGAAACGGGGATGTGCCCGGAATGGCACGAGCAGCGGGTCGATATTCCTCTCTTCGTTGTTTCAAATCAGATTCCCTATGTCGGGGTCGCTTTGCCCGCCCTCCGGCCCTCAGGCCTGCGTTATAATTTGAAGTTACAATTGGACGGCAAGAATGTCGCTTTGGACACGGCGGGTCGCACGGAGGCTTTGATTGCGAAGCATTTCGAAGCGGCTTTGCCTGGTATTAAAACCAGGGCATTCACTTCTGCGGCCGTCAAAGCTACAGCCAGTTATCTTATCAATAGGTCCTCCGAACAGGCGGCAAATCGCCCGAATAGCGGCACCGGCGCAGGGCTTTGGTCGCTCGCGACCAAGATCGGCACCGGCCTGTATTCGTATAAGTCCACCAAGGCGGATCTGCGTAACTGGTCTCTGCTTCCGGCCGTTTTCTCAGTGGCTCGCCTTGAGGCCCGCCCGGGCCAAAAGCTGGCTGTCCCTGGGCATCCTGAGGCGAATCTGACCCTGCCTGAGGGCAAGGTTCTGCTTGTAAGCATCAAATCCACGAAGGAAAATAGCCCCGTTGCCCTCCGCTGCACTATTCTCGCCCCATGAAGAAGTTATCCCTCCTCCTATCACTCGGTCTGTTGACCGGTTGCACCTCGGTCATCCAGACGGCCGATCGCATCGAGCGCGGCCTCACGCCTCCCGATGCCGTCAACTACGTCACGACACGTCCCGACGGTGGTTACACCCCTCAGATCACGGATAATCGTTTTGGGAATAAGATTGAGCTACTCGCAGCCCGTAAGTCCAAGACCGATGGCGGTTATACGCAAGTAAAGTGGGATCTTCGCAACGGTTCCTATCTCGGACAGACGGCTAACATTAGCTTTGAATGGCTGGCTGCCGACGGCTCGGTCTCCGAGCGCCAAGATAATTGGATCACTACCCCTCTGGAGCCGGGCGCCATCACCACCGTGACTGCCACCGCGCTCAAGCCCTCGTCGGCCGAATGCCGCCTGCGGATCATCTCTCGCTAATTCCACCCCATGAACAAAATCTTCCTCTTCGCCTGCGCCGCCCTAATCGTGGGTTGCGATACTCCTGCCAGCTACAAGGACCCCAATGGCCGTGAACTGGTGGTTAGTCTAGAAAAGGTTAACATTCAGGATTTCGCCACAGCGGGCTCGCTGATGTTGCAGTCCATGGTCAATTCGCCGGCCTTCTCCAAGGGGGCTCCGGTGTTACAACTTGGCATGATCACCAATGACACTGCCAACAACTTCGACACGTCATTGCTTCTCTCCAAAATTACCAACCCGCTTGTCAACGCCGGTCGCGTGACGCTTCTGGACAGCGACTCGATCGCCACTGCCGCCCGCTCGGCTTCGGGAATCTCGTCCACCAATGTGCCCCACGCCGAATACGTGCTGAAGGGTAAGATTCTCGAAGACCGCGCCAATGCCGGTAGCACCCGACAGAGTTCCTACGTCTTCCAGCTTTCCCTCGTCGAGGTGAAGCGAGGGGTGTCGGTCTGGCAGGAAGAGAAAATCGTCACCAAGCAAGGCTCGAAGAACTCAATCGGGTTCTGATATATCCCTCGCCAGTTTGGTGGGCTTCTTCCAACCTGCGTCTCTCCCGAGATGCAGGTTGATTTTTTAATTATTGGACAAGGCTTGGCGGGCTCTTTGCTCGCCAAGGAGCTTCTCCATCGCGGTTTAACCGTCTGCGTGGTGGACGATGGATGGAAGTCCGCCGCTTCGCAGGTCGCAGCCGGCCTGATGACTCCGTTGACCGGTCGTCGCTTCTCTCTGACCAAGGATTATCCGACATTATTCGAGTGCGCGCGGAATCACTTTACTCCGTTGGGGGTTTTTCATTCTACGGATGTCTACCGTTTGTTTGTTGATGCCGAGCAACGCAC
>CAIRLQ010000081.1 GCA_903879465.1 uncultured Opitutia bacterium
CCTCTCTTGCCTCCCCTCACCCTTCCCCCTATTTCTCTCCCATGCGCGCCCTGCTTCTGTTGCTGCTCACGGCCACCCTTACAGCCGCCGGCCTTAAAGTAGGCGACCCCGCTCCCACCACTCGCCCAGAGCAGATGCTCCAAGGCGAAGCGGTGAAAGAATTTAAAAAGGGCGAAGTTTATGTCTTTGAGTGCTGGGCGAGCTGGTGCGGCCCCTGCGTCGCCTCGATCCCACACCTGAATGACTTGCACCAGAAGATGTCCAAGAAAGGCGTGGTGATCACGGGTGTGAATGTCTGGGAAGCTGAACGTGACGCCGTCTCTACCCAACGTGCCAAAGATTTTGTGAAGAGCCAGGGCGATAAGATGTCCTACCGCATCGCTCTGGGCGGCAAGGCCTTCATCAAAGACTGGCTCGAGGCTGCCGGCGTCACGGGCATTCCGCACGCATTCGTCGTCGCCAATGGCAAGATTGCCTGGGTCGGCCATCCGGCCGAGCTGACGTTGGAAATGCTCGGCGATATTCTCACGGGCTCCCCACTCGGAGGCAATCCGCTCTCCCTGGACACTCCGCTCCGCGGCAAGAAGGCCCCCGCAAAACCGGCGCTGCCGGAGTCGGAAATCGAACAGGCACAGGTGAAACTCGATGCGCTGGCGAAAGCCATGGGCCGTAAGGATTGGGAAGCCGCTAAAAAAGCCCTGCCCGCGGCGGCCGCAGTACTCCCTCCCGAAGAACGCAAGGACCTGATCGACATGGTCGAGGCGCAGATCGCGTTCGCTAATGGCGATCCTTCGAAGGCCTATGCCCAGATTGAAAAGGCCGGCCAGGAAGACTTCGACGATGCCGAGACGTTAAACGAACTGGCCTGGGAACTGGTAACGAACGCTTCGTACACGAAATACCTCAATCTGCCTCTCGCAGAAAAGTTCGCGGTCCAGGCGGTGAAGCTGACGAAGGAAACCCACCCCGATAAGCTCGATACCCTCGCCCGCATCCGCTGGCTGCAGGGCCGCAAGGAGGAATCCCTGACCTTACAGAAAAAGGCTGTGGCCGCCGCGGCCAGCGACGCCCGCATGCAGAAGCTACTGCAGAAGACTCTAGATTCGATGGCGAAAGGCGTCCTACCGAAAGCGGAGCCTGCGGAAGACGAAGATAAATAGTCCGCCAGATGAACCCCTTGGATCGCCGCTCTTTTCTCGCGACGACCTCGCTCGCTGCCTTCGGCGCTCTCGCGGGCGGCGCCTCGCAACCTGCGGCCGCCCGCATCCGCCCGATCACCCGCGGACCGAAATTTCACTGGCGCGGCTACTACGATAAGTTTCTTTACGACCCGACCGATCGCTTCGTACTCGCCCATGAGACGACCTTTGAAGGTCGCTCGCCGACAAAGGAAGATTCCATCCGCGTCGGAATGGTCGATACTCAAGACGGCGATCGCTGGATCGACCTCGGCGGCTCCAACGCCTGGAACTGGCAACAGGGCTGCATGCTCCAATGGATCCCAGGCTCGGCCAACGAGGTGGCCTGGAACGACCGCGCCGACGGGCAGTTCGTCACGCGCCTCCTCGACTTGAAGTCCGGCCGCTCACGCACCTTGCCCCATCCTATCTACACGTTCAGCCCCGACGGCCAGACGGCCTTTGCACCCGACTTCGCTCGCCTCGACGTCACCCGCCCAGGCTACGGCTATGCGACCGGCGCCGAACGCGTTTCATCGAAACTAGTGAAGGCTCCAGACGACACAGGCATTTGGCGCATGGACGTCGCAACGGGGCGGCGTCAGCTGCTCTTTTCGGTAGCCGATGCGGCGAAACTCCCCTTCACGGGTCGGGCTGGTGCCGCCTTCCAGCCCGGCGCGGTCCACTGGTTCAACCACCTACTCTGCAATTCCGACGGCACACGCCTGTTCTTCCTGCATCGCTGGCGCAATCCAGGCGACAAGGCAGGCTTCCTCACGCGCGCGCTGACAATCGACGTCAACGGCGGCAAGGTCCACGTGATGGATCCTAATGGCGGCACCTCGCACTTCGTCTGGCGCGATCCGCAGCATATCTTCGCTTGGGCCTACCATCCTTCGCATGGAGATAAATTCTACCTTTTTAAAGACCTGTCCGATGAGGTTACGGTAATTGGTAAGGATGCGATGCCGACCAACGGCCATAACACCTACGTGCCACACACGAATAACGAATGGGTACTCAACGACACGTATCCGCAGGGCAAGGCACGCCTCCAGAGTCCTTACCTCTATCATATCCCAACCGACCGCCGCGTCCCCGTCGGCTCGTTCCCCGCCCCACCCGCCTACACGGGCGAATGGCGCTGCGACACCCACCCGTCCGCCAATCGTAGCGGCCGTCAGTTCTGCTTCGACTCCGCCCACGCCGGCGGCCGCCAGGTCTACGTGGCCGACATCGGCGAGCTGCTGGCCTGAGCCGTCACTATCCTGTCACTCAATCGCGCTTCCCATCGGACCGCACCGGGTGCATAGTGCCCGCTCCCGAAGATGGCCACTCGCAGCGTACTTGAACGATCCCGCTCCGCCCTACACCTGCGGTTACTTGCCGCGCAGCGTCGACTGGTCACGAAGAAACAATCCGCCGTAATCCTGATTGGCGGCAACGACCGCTTCGCTGCCTCGGAACTGGCCAATCAGCTGACGGAATGGTTCGACTCCCGCTCGGTACGCATCTGCGCCCCGCTCACGCACGCCAAGGAGAATATCGGTCAACCATTCCTCTGGCCCTACTGGCAGCACATGCCGGCCAAAGGTCACATCACAATCGTGGTGGGAGACTGGCTCACCCACACGGCGGTCGCGGCCGCTACCGACCAACTTTCAGGCGAAGCCCTTCGGCTCCGCCTGAAGTCGCTACGCCAGTTCGAAGAGATGATTGCTGCCGACGGTACATCGGTGGTCAAAGTCTGGATCGAGTCGCCCGAGAAACTTCTCCGCAAGCGTCTCCGCGAAGCGGAGGATACCGACGCGGAAGGCTGGGTCGTCACGCCCCATGACCTGCTGCTTACGAAATCCTCGGTGCACAAGAAAACCCGCGAGCTTCGCCTGCAAGGCAGCGGCAAGAATCTCCCCTGGAAGGTCATCGTCTCGGCCGCCGAGACAAAACAACGCGACCTCCATGCAGGCCAGGTGATTGCCACGCAACTCGCCCAGACTTCTCGCCGACGCGCCGCGAATCCGGCCAAGAAACCCAGCAGCCGCCCGCGCGGCCTGCTCGAAAGCGCCACACCTCACCCGACGCTCGATAAGAAGGGCTACAGCCAACAAATCGCGAAACTGCAGGCCCGCCTCGGCCGACTCAGCCGCATCGCCTCCCAGAAAGGCATCGCCACCGTGCTCGCCCTCGAAGGCCCCGACGCCGCCGGCAAAGGCGGGGCGATTCGCCGTCTTTGCGGGATGCTCGACGCGGCCCATTATCAGGTCCATCCGACGCCCGCCCCGACGCCCGAAGAAAAAGCCCGCCACTATCTCTGGCGTTTCTGGAATAAGACGCCCGCCGCAGGCCACCTCGCGATCTTCGACCGCTCCTGGTATGGACGCGTAATGGTCGAACGCGTCGAGGGCTTCGCCAGGGACGCCGAATGGGCCCG
>CAIRLQ010000082.1 GCA_903879465.1 uncultured Opitutia bacterium
AGCACTTGTCATGTGTGTTGTGTTTTTGGGGGTTACGTGAGATTCTGCGCCCATGTCAAAGAACAAGACCGTCGATGATTTCTTTAGGGGTTTTTCCGTAGTTATCATATCAGGGGCTTCTTCCGGGATCGGACGCGCGATACTCTCGCGTATCAGTAATTCTGGAACCTCTGCGTCCGTGTTCAACCTTTCCCGCACACCTCCGGAGGGCGTTCCGAATTCCCTTAAGTTCACTCATCTTACCTGCGACCTCTCTCAACCTACTGCCCTCCCGTTGGTTGTCTCTGAATTACAAAAACTAATGCCACGAGAAGGTAAGATGTTACTCATTAATAACAGCGGCTTCGGGGCGTACGGAGAGTTTCCGGCACCGGCACTCGACCATACCTTGAAGATGATCGACGTAAATGTGCGTGCCCCCGTCGAACTCACTGGACTGCTCTGGAATGAATTGAAATTCCGCGGCGGCGTAGTCGCAAATGTCGCTTCGCTCGCGGGTTTCCAGCCGACGCCGTTGATGACCACCTATGCCGCGACAAAATCCTTCCTGCTTGATTGGAGCGTAGCGCTGGACGCCGAAGCGGAGCGCCACGGAATCCGTTGCGTAGCGATCTGTCCCGGCCCGGTCTCGACGAACTTCTCCAAGGCCGCCGGCTTCGCCAGTTCCACTGGACTGAGTGGCCAGACGGCAGCAGAATGCGCTGAAGAAGCCATCTGGGGCATGGTCAAATGCCGCCCGGTCGTCATCACGGGCTGGCGGCATAAGATGGTTGGCTTCGTCTCCGCACGCTTACCCAAGCCCTGGGCTGCCGCGATTGGCCTGCGGGTGATTCAGCGCCTGAAACTGGATCGGTTCGTGAAGAAGTAAGCCTATTCCGCGCCGTCCAGTAGCTCACGAGCATGCGTGAGCGCGACCTTGCTCGAGCGGTCGCCGAGCATACGGGCGAGCTCGGACTCGCGGTCTTTCCGTTTAACGTGGACCGGCGCGATTTTCACCGTCGTCGATTTATCATCCTGCGTCTTGGTCACGACCAGATGGGCATGGCCGAGAGCCGCCACCTGCGGGAGGTGCGTGACACAAAACACTTGGTGGCCTTTACCTAGAATAGCCAACTCACGGCCAACCTGCGCGCCGATCTCGCCGCCGACATTGGCGTCGACTTCATCAAAGACCAGGACCGGCGTGCGATCCACCGCCGCGAGGACGGTCTTCAAGGCGAGCATCACGCGGGCGGCTTCACCACTGGACGCGATCTGATCGAGCGGCAGGAGGTCTTGGCCCGCGTTCGGGCAGAAGAGGAAGCGGACCGCATCGGCGCCATGGGGGCCAAGTTCGGCGACCGCGACCTCGATGCGCAGGTCGGCCTTCTTGAAGCCGAGCGAACCGAGCATCTTGCGGGCGGCGGCCGCGAGCTTGTCGGCGGCCTTCGTGCGGGCGGCGCGCAGCGCTTCGGCCTGCTTGCGGAGATCCTTCTCCACCTTGGCCGCTTCGGCCTTGAGCTTCGCCACACGGGCTTCGACATCGCCCTGAGAGGCGAGACGGCGGCGGAGCGCTTCGCGCTTTTCACGGACGGCTTCAGCGCTAGGTCCATACTTACGGCGGAACTCCAGCCAAAGATTCATCTTCCCGTCGAGCTCGGCGGCGGCCTCGTCGTCCGAGGAAAGTCCGCGGCCTAGGCGCGCAAAGTCGGCGCGGATATCTTCGGCTTCGGCCGCGAGGGCGTTTAGGCGGTCGCGGAGCGCAGCCGCCTCCTCGTCAATACGGGCGACGTCATCTCCGGCCTTGAGAAGCTTCGGGAGCACTTCGCCCAGGCCGTCGGAGCCTAGGCCAGACTCGAGCTGCCCGAGCAAGGCGGCGAGTTCCTGGGCGCGGGAAGAGCGGGCGTGGTCGCGTTCAAGCTTCGTGACGGCCTCTTCGGAGAGATCGAGCGATTCGAGTTTCTCGAGCTGGGAACGCAGGAAGGCTTCTTCGTCATCGGAAAGCCGTTCGGCCGTGCCGGCTTCGGCGGCTTCGCGGAGCAGCTCGTTGCGCAGGCGCCAGCCAGCGCGATAGGTCGTGAGCGCGGAGGCGAGGCCGGCGTGCAGGTCGAGCATCTCCAGTTGGGTCTCGGCGCGCATCAACTTCTGCGGTTCGCCCGGGCCATGGAAATCGATCCATAGCTCGCCGAGCTGCTGGAGCTGCGTGAGCGTGGCCGAGCCCCCGTTGATGGAGATCCGGCCCGCTTTGGTCGCATGGACCGAACGCTTCAGGATAAGCAGACCGTCGTCGCAGAGCGGCAGATCGAGGGACTTCAGCACTTCGTCGAAGCGCTTGTCGCCGTCAGTCTCGAGTTCGGCTTCAACCGAGCATTCCTCGGCGCCCTTGCGCACGATGGTCTTCGCCGCACGATTGCCAGCCAGCAGTGAAAGCGCGCCGAGTAGCACGGACTTACCCGCACCCGTCTCGCCCGTGACCACCGTGAAGCCCGACCCAAGCTCGAGCTCGGCTCGATCCATTAAGGCAAGGTCACGAATGTGAAGGCGGCGAATCATGCGGAGGGGCGACTACCGAACAAGGCGGAGCCGACGCGGACACAAGTAGAACCTGCGGCGACGGCGGATTCAAGGTCTCCGCTCATCCCCATTGATAATTCCGGAAGCGCGACGCCGAATCGGGCGGCCAGGGAGTCGCGGCAAAGGCGTAGCTCGGCGAAGGTCCGGTCGGCGACCGCGGGGTCGTCGGAAAGGGGTGCGATGGCCATCAGACCCTTCACACTCAGGGCGGGCTGGGCCAAGGCAGCCTCGAGGAGGCGGGGCGCATCAACCAGATCACAGCCGAACTTCGCCGGGTCATCGCCGGAGTTGACTTGGAGCATCACTTCGCGGCGCAGTCCCATCTCGCCAGCCAGACGACCGAGGCGGGTGGCCAGCTCGGCGGAGTCCACGCTCTGGATGACGTCGAAAGCTTGGAGGGCCTGCTTGGCCTTATTGGACTGTAGGTGGCCAATCAATTCCCAGCGGAGGTCGGCCGGAGCCAGGAGGCGCTTCTGGGCGGCTTCCTGGACGCGGTTCTCGCCGACGGCCCGCAGCCCGAAGCCATAAGCCAGCAGGGCGGCCTCAACCGGATGGGTCTTGGTCACTGGGAGCAGGCGGACGGAGGCCGAATCGCGGCCGACCCGGCAACAGGCGGCTTGGATGCGGGCCAACACCCCCTCGCAATGGGCCTTAAACTGGTCGGAGGAGACCATTTCAACCAGAGGGAGGGATAACGGGCGGGGAGTCAACCAGTCGGGCTCCCTAGGCCGCCGGGAGGGCCAAGGGCTAGGATTAGCATATCTACACTTGAAGCCCTAACCCATTAGATTCATTAATCATGGCGTCTTTCATTCCCATGCATATCGAGAACCTCAAGATCTTCCGTGACCTCGTGGACAACGAAAGCTTCTCCAAGGCCGCCAAGCTCAACGCCATTACACAGTCCGCCGTGAGCCAGCAGCTCCGCTCGATGGAAAAGCATTTTAATGTCCTA
>CAIRLQ010000083.1 GCA_903879465.1 uncultured Opitutia bacterium
CCTGCGATTCGGCGAGCAGCCGGCGGGCGGCCAAAAACTCCATCGGGGCGACTTGACCCTGCTGACGACGGGCCTCGGCGACACGGAAAGCCTCAAGCGCAGCCTTTTCGCGCCGGAAAGCAGCCTGCATCGAAGACATCGTCTCACGTACGTCGGTCAAGGCATCGCGGACCTCGCGGAACGCGTTGAGCACGGCCTTCTCATAAACAGCGGCGGCTTGATGCTGGGCCGCAGTCGCGGCTTCGACGCGAGCGGCGGTCCGTCCGAAGTCGAGGAGGGGGACGCTCATGTTGAGTCCGAGGAGCGAAGTAGCGTTACCACTGCCAAAGACGGAAGTGAACTCCTTGCTCTCCGCGCCGGCGACGGCGGTGAGCGAGAACGTCGGGAAGTAGGCGGCCTTGGCGTAGCCGATACGGGCGTTAGCAGCGATGAGTGCCTGCTCGGCGGCGACGACGTCGGGGCGTCGCCGCAGCAGATCAGAAGGCAGGCCCGCGGCAGGCGGAGCTGGCGTACCAGTCGGCGGCGTCTTGGCCGATGCGAGCACGAGGTCAGGCGTGCCGATTAAAAAGCCTAGCAAATGCTCGGCCTGGGCCCGCGAGCGGCGGGCATCCGAAAGCACCGACACGGCGGCGGAACGGGAGACCTCGGCCTGCGCGACTTCATTGGCGCCCGCGGCACCGACCTTGACGCGCTGGCCAACGATGCGGAGTTCCTCGTCGCGGGCGGTGAGGATTTCCTGTGCAGCGGACTGCTGGACATCGGCCGAACGCACGAGAGCGTAGGCCTTCACGACCGAAGATAGCACGCCGAGTTCGACCTGCAGTCGTGCCTCATCGGCGCTCAGCAGCTGGGCTCGGGCGGCCTCGCTTGCGCGGCGAAGTTTGCCCCAGAAATCGAGTTCAAACGTGGTCGAGAGCCCGGCAGTAAAATCGTTACGCGTGCGCCCAAAGGAGGAAATCGAAGTGTAACTATCAGTGCTGACAACGTTACGCGTCGCGCTACCGCCCGCGGTGACCGCCGGCAGCTGCGCCCCTGCGACATCGGCCAAACCAGCCGCCGCCTCTTCGACGCGACCCGCGGCAACGCGCAAGTCGGCGTTATTCTTCAGAGCCTGCAGGACGAGCTCATTGAGGCGTTCGTCTCCGAGCCCGCGCCACCAGTCGACAGCGATGGCGGCCGATCCGCCCTTCCCTTCCGGAAAGGCCGGTGCCGGCGGCAAGCTAGGGCGTTCATAATCCGGACCTACCGCGCAGGCGGAAAGCAGGCAGGCAGCCGCGAGGCCAGTCAACAGCGGTTTGCTCATGCGCGGGGCTCCTTGCGATCGCCCGTGAGGACTTTGAAGAACAGAGGGATGAAGAGCGTGGCCACAAAGGTGTCGAAGAGCATACCGCCGAAGACCCCCGTACCCATCGAGCGGCGGGCACCGGCGCCAGCGCCGACCGCGACGACGAGCGGGACGACTCCAAGTACGAAGGCCATCGAAGTCATGACGAGTGGACGGAAACGAATACGGGCGGCCTCGATGGCGGCTTCTGCCGCAGACTTACCTTCGTCGCGGGCCTTGACGGCGAACTCAACGATAAGGATGGCGTTCTTCGCCGCCAAGCCGATCAGCGTCACGAGCCCGATCTGGAAATAAATATCGTTGGTACTACCGCGCACGAAGATGGCTACGAGTGCCCCGAGAAGCGCGAACGGCACCGTGAGAATGACGCCGACCGGCAGCGACCACTTCTCATAAAGGGCAGCGAGAATCAGGAACACCATCAGCAGCGCCATCGAGAACGCCGGGACCGCCGAACTGGCGGAACGCTTCTCCTGCAAGGCCTGCGCCGTCCAATCGAGTTCGTAGCCAGGCGGCAGGGTCTCTGCCGCGACTTCCTCCACGATACGTAAAGCTTCACTAGAACTCACCCCAGGGACGCTACCGCCGATGACGCGAGCGGCCACAAAGCCTTGATAGCGCTCGATCTGGTCGGGGCCAAAACTCTCCCGAACCGTCACGAGCGAAGTCAACGGCACCATCGAACCATTGCGGGTCCGCACGTGCACACGGCCGACGTCCTTGAGCGCCATACGGTCCGTGGGTTCAGACTGCATGAGCACGCGGTAGGTACGCCCGGCACGGGTGAAATCGTTGACGTAGACCGAACCGATGGTCGTCTGTAGGGCGTCGTAAATTTCAGGCAGCGGGATGCCAAGGGCGGCCGCACGCACCTGATCGACATCGGCGGCATACTGCGGGACAGTCGTACGGTAGAACGTATTGATACCTGCGAGCTCCTTGCGCTGACGCAGAGCGGCAAGCAGGCTATCGAGCACCTTACCGAGCTTGGCAGGATCATCATCGTCGCGTGCCTGCAGGTAGAATTCGAAACCGCCGGCCGAGCCGATACCTCGGATGGGTGGAGGATTCACGACAAAGCAGAAACCTTTGCTGGATTTAGCGACGGCTCCTGTGAGCATGCCGCTCAACTGCTCAGCGCTGTGTTTCCGCTCGTTCCACGGATTGAGCGGGATGAAAATCGTGCCAGCATTGGTCTTCTCACCCCCACCAATAAGGTCGAACCCGCTAATGGCAAAGGCATGGAACACTTCTGTTTTCGGGGCCGGGGTGGCCATGATTTCGGGTACAATTTCCGCCATGTAGGCACGAGTGCGCGACACGCTTGCGCCATCGGGCAAGGAGACAACGCCGAGCACGTACCCTTGATCCTCGGAGGGAATAAACCCGCGCGGAATCATGCGGATCAATACCGCGTTGGCGGCGAGAATCATCAGGAAAATCCCAAGGGCGGACTTCGGGTGATCTAGCAGCCAGCGGACGGTGCGTCCGTGCCAGGCCGCAACCGCGTTGAAACGCGCCTCGAACCAGCGAAGGAAACCATTGCCCGTCGGTGCCTCGGCGTCGCGCGGTCGCAGGATGAGCGCACAGAGTGCAGGAGTGAGCGTCAGCGCCACGAAGCCCGAGATGACGACCGCCACCGCGACGGTGATGGCGAACTGACGATAGAGTGCGCCGGCGATGCCGCCCAAGAAGGCCACGGGAAGGAAGACCGAGACGAGCACGAGCACGATCGCGATGATGGCACCGCCGACCTCGCGCACGGAGGCGATAGCGGCGTCGAACGGCGACATGCCTTTCTCATGCATCAGTCGCTCGACGTTCTCGAGCATCACAATCGCATCATCCACCACGATGCCAATGGCGATGACCATCGCGAAAAGCGTCAGGGTGTTGATACCGAAGCCGAAGAGCCAGAGCCCCGCGAAAGTGCCGATGAGCGACACGGGCACGGCCAGCATCGGAATCAGGGTGGCGCGCCAGCTACCGAGGAAGAGGAAGACGACGAGCACGACGAGTAGTCCGGCTTCAAAGAGCGTGCGTTCGACCTCACTGATCGAGGCCTTCACGAAGCGCGTCGTGTCGAAGGGGATCTCGTAATCCACCCCAGCGGGAAACCGCTTGGAGATCAAAGCCACCTTCGCCTTCACCGCATCGGTGACGTCTAAGGCGTTGGCGCCAGGCGCTAGAAAGATACGGATGCCGACGGCGGTTTTGCCGTCGAGGGTTGCCTGTTGCTCGTAGCTCTGAGCACCGAGTTCAAGCCGGGCAACATCGCGCAAACGCAACGTGCCGGCCGCGCCACCAGAGCGAAGGATGATTTCGCCAAACTCTTCGGGCGTCGAGAGACGGCCGGCGGTGATGATGGGAATCGAGAAAGCCTGCCCGTCCGGAGTAGGCTCCTGACCGAGACGACCAGCGGCATACTGATTATTAGAGGCCCGAATGGCCTGCGTGACATCTCCCGTGGTCACACCGAGGCGCGACATCTTATCCGGCTGCAGCCAGATGCGCATCGAGTAATCACGCGCACCGAAGACGCCCGCATCACCGACGCCTGGGACGCGCTTGATCTCGTCCACAAGATTGATGGAGGCGTAGTTGCTGAGGTAGATTGAATCACGCGTGCCGTCCTTGGAGATGACCGACATCGCCATAAGGATATCATTGGACCGCTTCTTCACGATTACCCCGAGGCGGCGCGCATCATCTGGCAGACGCGATTCCGCGATCTTCACGCGGTTCGTGAGGTTGATGATGCACAGATCCGGATCGGCGCCGGGCTCAAACGTAACATTAATGGTCAACAACCCGGTGGAGGAAGCGTTCGACGAGTAATAGAGCAGGTTATCCGTGCCGTTGATTTCCTCCTCAATAGGAGCGGCGACGGTCTTGATCAACGTCTCCGCGGAGGCACCGAGATACGAAACCGTGATGGTGGCGACGGGCGGTGCGATCTGGGGGTACTGCGCGACGGGCAGCACCTTGAACGCGAGTAGGCCCGCCAATACGATGACCAACGAAAGGACCGAGGCGAAGATGGGCCGGCGGACGAAGAATTCCCAGGACATGACGTTGCTTTACTTGGCGGAAGGGGCGGCAGCAGCACGCGGGACGACGGGGGCGCCCGGGCGAATCTTCTGCAAGTTGTCCAGCACCAGCCGGTCTCCGGCCTTGAGCCCACTGAGAATCACCGCAATAGGTCCAGCAATCTCATCGACCTGCACCGGCGCCATGACTGCCATGTTATTGGCGTCGGCCAGCCAGACGAAACGCCCCTGGGTGGATTGCATGAGGGAAGCCGACGGGATCACGTAAGCTTCAGGCAACGTACGGCCGACCACGCGCACGCGCACATACTGTCCAGGTAGCAAGACCGCCTGGGGATTGGCAAACTCCGCGCGCATCTGCACGGTGCCGAGACGGGATTCTACCTGAGCGGCGACGAAATTGACTTTCCCCTCAGCCGGATAGACGTCGCCGGACGACAGCACGACTTCGACCTTCGCCTTGGCTGCGGTGTCCGCATTACCCAGGAAAAGACGCGCATACTGTAATTCCGAGAGACCGAAGCGGACCCAAACCTGCTCACGCTGCACGACCGTGGTGAGCAAGCCGTCTACACCAGGCGAAACCAGCGAGCCTTCGGAATGATTCAGGCGTCCGGTGAAACCAGCGATTGGGGCGCGCACCTCACAGTAAGAAAGATCGAGCTCCGCGGCGCGGACTTTCGCGGCGGCGACATCGCGAGCCGCCTCGGCGGCCGATGCGGCGGACTTGGCATCCGCGGCCTCCTTGGTACTGGCGGCATTCTGCGCGAGGAGGGCGGCCTGACGTCCGGCTTCCGCCGCGGCCTGCTCAAAACGGGCCTTCTCCTGCAGCAACTGGGCCTTCGCCAAGGCAAGCGCCACTTCATACGGTGCCGGGTCGATTTTAAAGAGCAGCTCACCCGCCTTCACCGCCGCCCCTTCGCGGTAAGACTGGGCGAGCAGGATGCCCGTGACACGAGCACGGACTTCAACCTCCCGGTTGCCTTCGACCTGAGCGGTCAGCTCGACCACCTGCGGCACCGGAGCCGGGTTGACAACCTGGAGGCTGACCGCCGGCGGCGGCATCATCGGAACCTCGGCGGGCTTACACCCAGGCAAGAGGGCCAGCAGGCACAAAGCGATAAGGACCTCGACAGCCCCAGATTTACATACAGACATGAATGTAAATCTATTTAACCCTCAATGGCCCGCAAGACCAAAGCAGAGGCGGAACTAACCCGTCACCGAATCGTTGAGTGCGCCCGTGAGGTTTTCAGCAGGGAGGGCGTCACCAACACCTCCC
>CAIRLQ010000084.1 GCA_903879465.1 uncultured Opitutia bacterium
CGCCCCACCATTCACGCGCTCCTAAAACCGCGCCTTTCAACGACATTTAGGAGCGCCCGATCACAGGTAGCGGCCTGACCCCGTATTCGGCCCCCCTGAGGGGTTGACTTCACATATAACTGTTAACACTATCGAGTGATGGACGCTACTCCCTTAATTAACACGGTTTTTTATAGGGATAATGTCCAAGATGACGTCCGGGCTGCCCTTGATGCCTACCTAAAAGCCCCCTCCAAGAAGGACGCCGTAGTAGCCAAAGCGGTGGTCGGCGCCCTGGTGGATTGGTACCGCTACCGGGGCATGGAAGCCCGGGTGGATACCTATAAGGCGCGGTGCATCGGGGAGTCCGTCATCATGAAGGTGCCGGCTAACCGGAGGGGCGCCCTGGCCCGGCATCGGGGCCGGTACGTCCGGATCATTTCCCTAGGCCGCGACGGCTTCGCGACCTTCCTGCGCTTCGCTCCGCTAAAGCTGACCAAGGTCCAGGAAGAAGCCCTCATCCCTCTTAAGAACTAAATCCAAGGCAACCGCACGAGGGCGGGCAAAGATTCCTTTATGTACCAAAAAGAAGTTCAATTCTATGAGGACCCCTATCACGACGACGTCGGCAAGGCGCTGAAGGCATTCCTGGACGCCAAGACCAAGAAGGAAAATCATTTCGCGATGAGCAACCTTCAGGCCTGGCTTTTCTGGCTACGCTACAAGTTCAACGACGGGAAAAGGTACCGGTACGGCGTGGGACAGGTCGGCAAGTCTTACATCATCAAAGTCGGACCTGGGAAGCGCGGGCTGCTATCCAAGTTCCGGGACCGACATGTACGGGTCGTCTGCACCCATAGCCGCGGCTGGACCGTCCAGCAATGGTTCGGTACCGTGAAGCTTACGGCCGAAGAGGCCAAGGCGCTCGTGCCGGCGAAGAACATGATCTTTTATCCGTAAGATCATCCAAGATGTAGCTTTCATCCAACCCTTACGTACGTTTCTAAAAATCACATGACTTCCCCTACCTTCAAGGAATTAATGGATGACCCCCAGCTCAGGGCCCACTACATCAAAGACACTGGCATCAGCAAGGCACGCCTACTCAGGTCATTAAAGGCTGATGATGAATTTAGCCTAATCTACGAACTCAGAGAGGACTTTACGGTATTTTCATACTCCACGGAGAACGGAGACTGCGAGGTCATCGACTGGCGAGGTCATTACTTTTCAAAAAGCGAATGGGACCCTCTCACCGGTCCATATCCGACCCTCGATGAGGCGCTTGAGCCTATCCGATATCTCCTCCAATGCGGAGACCAGTGCGATACGGACTCCGTATCGCACACTGTTTATAGCATGTGGCCGAATAAGCAGACGTTAGAAATCATCCGAAGCCTGGTTTCCGTCGGCGATGTGGTCCAGGTTAACGGAGAAAAATACCGTCGCGCCGATTCTGGCTACGTCAAAGAATGATAGCCAATTATAGCATGTAATAAATCAGCCGTTTAAGCCATGGGTGCGTGAGCCGAGGGCGCGCATCCAGTAGGACTCGCGGGCGAGGATGTCGGCATCGGAGGCGTGGGTGTCGGCGATCTCGAGGATAGAGTACTGAAGGTTGGCCAGGTGGCCTTCGCCCTTCTGCTTGAGCAGTCTCTTGAGCTCGACGTTTCCGCCATGGCCGTTCTTGGCGTAGGAGCTCCAGCGGCTCCAGATGCCGTCATCGCCTGAGGCCTTGCCGACATACTGTCCACCAGTGGCCTTGTCAGTGATGAGGTAGACTCCCTTGATGTTTGCGAGGGCCCCATGCCATGAGGCAATTCGCTGCCCGATGATGGTCCGCAGTTCCTGGTGGCTGACGGTCACCCTGTTGTAGCCGGGGAACTCCGCCATGACCTGCTTCTCGCGCTTGATCTCGATGATCGGCAAAGTCACTGGGGGCTTATGCCAGACATACGAAGCGCGGCTGCGCTTATGGGCGACCTTGATGCGTCCGATTAGGTGCTCCTGCCCGGGCAGGAGCTCGGTGCCGTAAACGAAGATGTGCGGACGCGTCGGTTGTGGCCTGGCGGGCTTCGTGATACGGTAGACGCCGACGAAAAGCCATTCTCCTGGACCGATATCGATCAGGCTCAGCACTTGGGCGCACTCGAAATTCTTACGCGTCTGCTCCTCCTGCCATTCCTTGAACGCTCCGGCATAGTACTGATTGATCGGATCTTCCTTTCCGTTCCAACAAGCCAGGTGGACCTTCAGGTCGGACTCATCCACCGCGACACCGTTCGCCTTCAGAAACGGCACCAATCCAATCAGGGGCTTCATGGAGCGAAATTCGTGAAATAAATTAGGTCAAATATCGCCAAGGTCGTTGGCAGACTTAAGTCGCGACAACGTCGAGTAACGTGCCCCCTGGATGCTGCCTTTTTTGGCGGCCCCAAATGGGATTGGGCGGTCAAGCTTCGTGGCGGGCTGGGCGAAGATCACCTTATACTCCCCATGCTCACCAAAGAGCTCTAATCGTGCTACCGGCGCCAGATAGGTGACCGCTGAGACGGGAGCGACTTGGTAGCCGGCACACCATTTGATCTGGCCAACCTTACCGGGAGCGATGCTCACGTAATACCAGCAATTTTCGCCCAGGAAAACCTTTTGGAAGCCTTCTTCACGACAAGGAACAACGATGACGAGCTCGTCATCTTGCGGCCCCGCTGAGCTCGCTCCGGAGGAAACAGATGACAAGGCCGCGGCTACCGACGCGGGCGTCACCGATTCCGACTTAGCGACGACGTGAGCTTTCGGCTCCTCGAATACGTTTAAGTCAACCAGCGGAAGAATTCTTAACATCTGAGCCAGGAAGCCATCTGCATCGGCGCAGTCGCTGGCCGTCATCGGTGGCTTACTCGGCTCGGTGCCGTTCTCGACGATACAGCGCTTATACTTCTTGGCCCTGGAGATGAGCATACTCTCGATGTATCGAATGTATGCTTTGTTTAGGTTGTCTGAGGTAAAGACGATGGCGTTGCCCCAAAAATCCTTGTTCTCAAGATGCGATTCGACTCGATCCGGGACGTAATCTCCTTCGCCAATATACACCCGAGGACGCGGGTCTTCCGCACTATTGCTGTAACCCCAGAGGATATAGATGCCCGGCTTCTTGATGTCGCCGTGCTTCAAGGCCGAGGACCACTTGTCGCGCGGAAAGGCGACCCCCGTGCCGGTCCAGTTCATATTCTCAATGATGCGGAGACCGTTAGGATCGCCCTCGGGAACAAAGATACGGATCGTATAGGGGGAAGACATCGGGGGTATGACTCTAGAAAGCCCCAAGAATAGCCCTAGGGCAAACACTCAGTCGCTGCACCGGCAGTACACCAGGTCAGGAGTGGGTGTTTTTCTGGTGCTGGCCCACATATCCGACGACCGCAACCTGCGCATGGTCGTCCCAGAAGAAGGCAACTCTGATGGTCTCTTGTGGACGGCGCGACGTGCCGCAGCCGATATGGGCATCCGCATAAGCCACCCTTCCACCCTTGAGCTTATAGTCCACGCGGTACCAAGATTCGTTCGCGCTCATAGTGCTATCCGATTGGTTTGCAGAATAGTCCCACCTGCTTAGCACTACCCTAAGCGATGCATTGAGATCTCGGATTACCTTCTTGCCGGACTTAGCCTGGTAATAGTCTCCACCGATCCATCGAAGCGCTAGCAGCAGGTCGGTCGGCTCTTGGAAGGGGGACTCCTGCTCGGACTTGCTGTTCAGACGGAAGACCACGCGGCCCTTAAGCTCTTTCTCGGCGACTTCGATTGCTTCGCGGACAGACTCGACCTCGGGAATATTCTTCAGCGCCTCACGCCATGTCACGTTCTGTCGGATAAGTCGTGTGGCCTCGAAGTATCTCTTTACCAGGCCGTCGGCCTCGCGCTTTTCGTCTGCCAGCGTCGCTTGGCTAGCCTCAAGGTCCTCGATCTTCTTTAGGAGCTTCTTTTTCTCCTCCTCGTATACTTCAACGACTTCGTGAGAGAAGCTCGCGCTCTCTTTGTGTTTTCTGATTTCGTCGTCGGCGATCAGGTCGTCCAGGCCATCCCAAAAGACAGCTCCTGGGAAGCCACGTTGTGTGGCGGCAATAGCGATTTGGCCAAGGATTCCTTCGCAGAACTCTGACTGCCCGCGCTCTTCCAGACTTTCCCGGATACTGCGCGGACCGATGAGGGGATGGGCGAAGGGGCTAGCCTCGGGACTGAACCCAGGGTAGTAGATACGCGCGGCGCCATCCCAGACCAAGAGCTTCGGATTAGGGATGAGCTCGGCAAATCGCCTATGGCAGGCATCTCCATGCAATATAAAGACGTGCGCAAGCGCAGTGAGCTTCGGGGAAAGTAACGTGGGGTTGAAAAGGCATTTGCCTTCTTCGTCACCGGAAACGACCACGACGGCGTGCCGGCGCTTTTCGTATGCCAGGTAGGCAGCCAGCGCGTCCACGGTACGGCCCCTTGCCCAAGCTGGCTTCGTGATGATCGGGATGCCGTCGTAAGCTCCAAATGCCTCGACGAGCATGGCGATAATTCTTGGGGCTGTGGCACGGCGGCGGAACGGGATAGGGCTGTCGTCCACTCGGTTAACCCCATTCACGCAACTCACCCTCAGCCCCTCTGGGGTCTCATCGAAGACGATTTCGGTGACCCACTGGATGCTGGCATCCTCGTTGTCACGATTGATTAGCCGAAGTCCCCACGCTCTCCGAGTGCCTGAGGAGAATAACTTAGCCTCATAGGCCCAAGACCCGCCTAGCTCTTTAGTTGGAAAGACCGGGAGCGGTCCTGCAGGCCGGACATTTTCCGTCAGGCCAGGGCGGGGCTTTGCGCTAGGTGCAAAGACCCATTCGACGCAAAGGTCGGCAGCGTCCTCTAACTTAGGGCGCTCCCCCTCTTTCTTACCTAGGTAGAAACATGTCTGGTACAGGGCTTTCACGGGGCGGGGGTAAGCTCTTTCATAAGACGGAGTCAGGCTTCGTCAATATTGTGTGTTTTATTATAAAGCCTGCGTGCTATAGCCGGTGTACAAACAGAACCGGCCCGGACACTGAGTGCCCGGGCCGGAGAGATTCGCCTGACCGCTGAGCGGCTTCGGCTGTCTTTTTTAATGATCAACACGCACTTCGTGCGCCTATTTAGAACAACGTTGGATCAGTTTGTATCCGTTAGTCCTCGGACGGCAGGGTGTCTTCGATCCCTTCGTTTTCCGGCCAGAGTCCCAGCATGTGGGATTCCAACCAGTCGCGGAAGGCTTCGTCCGACAACCCACCCTCTTCGTGAGGGCTTGGTTTATTCATAGACTTTCAAATCCCGGCCCAGGATGGGCTAGGACTCATTATCATGCACAGGCGGAGTCGGGAGTCAACCAGCCGCCCTGCATGTGGCTCTAAGACCCCGTCAGCGCGGACCCGACGGAACTACCTGAGGCCCAATCACTAGTGGTTAGCCACTAGAATAGGCTTACTTTATTATAATGGCTTACCGCTTAAACAGTTCAGCCACAAATAACGCCAGGACCGTCAGAGCCGACGCCCCGAGCCATAAGAGGAACAGCTTCATGCCGCAGCCCATCGGTTTATTTGCCTCTCCTCGTCTTCTAGCTTCCGCTGCTTGTTCAGGCGTCGGCTTCTTCGCCGCTGGCGACTTATGGATGTACTGCTCTTCCTCCATAAACGGTTACGCGGTCTTGATGCCGAGTTCGTCGGCGCGCTCGCGGAGGCGGTCGTGAGCAAGCTCGGCGAGGAGCTTGACGTAAACGTTGAGCTTATCCTTGGCGAGGATCTGACGGCCCATGTCCTTCTGGCCTTCGACCTGCGTGGCGATTGCGTCCAGGACCTTGTCCTTGAAGTCACCTTCGGCGAAGGTGCCTTGATCGTTGGCCTTGGCCTGAAGCAGGACGTCTTTGTCGCCTGCGAGCGTGTTCACGATGCCGAAGGTGAAGAGGGTCTTCTGGTCGTCGGTGAGGCTTCCGTCGAAGAGCTCGTTGATGCGACGAATGATCTCTTCGATACGAGCCCTTTCGCGGGCGGAGATGGACTGGGAACCAACGTCGATGAGCGGTTTCAGCGTGCCATCTCCGGAGAGGGGGATTGAGACAGGTGGCGAGGGGATGGCCACAATACCGACGAGTTTGATTCCCGTTATGTCAGTATCAAAGCCCAAGGGACCGTCCTTGATCATGCCAGAGAGGGCCTTCAGGTAGATGTAAAGCTGCTCCAAGGAAGAGTCCCCATAGGTACACACCTGGGCGAGGAACTCATAGGCGCTGAGGTAAGAGGTGGCCCGCTTGCGGAAAGCCTCGAGTTCACGGACGCCTTCTTCGTTCTTCTGGGCACGTGCTTCCGCGATGGCTTCGCGGAAGCGATCCGCTCCGGGCTTCACGGCAGCGATGATACGGGCCTGGGAATCCTTACCCTGAGCAATGAAAGCTGCGGCACATTCCCGGACCTCTTCCAGCGTGTAGATATGACGGCCATCTAACTGAGACTGGAGCTCGAAGAGTAGGTTCGGGTCGGAGACACCGCCAAGGGTCGCCACCTTGTAATACGGGTCGAAATCCTTCTGGACGGTCTCGGGCTTGTTACGGAAGTCCAGGATGTAGGTGCGCTCCTTACCTGGGTAAGTACGGTTGAGGCGTGAGAAGGTCTGGACCGTGGCCACACCGCTAAGCTCCTTGTCGACGTACATACCACAGAGCAGAGGCTCATCGTACCCGGTCTGGAACTTATTGGCGACGATCAGCATGTTGAACTCCTGCTTCTTGATCGCCATGCGGATGTCCATACCATGGAGGGCCGGGTTCATGGAAGTCTCCGTATGCTTGGAGCCTGGGACGTCGGGGTCATTCACCTCGCCGGAGAAGGCCACGATGGTTCCAATACCTTTGACGCCGTTCTCGCGCAGGTAGTTATCCATCTGCTGCTTGAAGCGAACGGCGTCGAGACGACCAGAGGTCACCACCATCGCCTTGGCTTCTCCGTTCAGCAGAGGCTTCACGTTGTCGAGGAAGTGCGTGACGATGATCTTGCACTTCTGGGCGATGTTCGTCGGGTGCAGTTCAATCCAGCGGCGGACCTTGACCGAGCCCTTCTTCTTGTCCACTTCGCGATCTTCGACGCCCGGCTCGTCGGCGCCGATCTTACACAGCACATCGTAGCAGGTATAGTTCTGGAGGACATCCAGGATGAAGCCCTCTTCGATGGCCTGCTTCATCGTGTAGACATGGAATGACTCAGGCTTGTTGTTGTCGGAAGCCGGGCGCTTGGGGTCGGGGGTGCGTCCGAAGATCTGCAACGTCTTGGCCTTAGGCGTGGCGGTGAACGCAAAAAAGCTGACGTTCTTCGGGGCGCCACGGCTGGTCGAGGCCGCGGCCAAGATGTCATCGAGGGTTTCATCCTCGTCGCCCTCGCCATCCCCGGCACCGGCGGCCTTCTTCTCAGCCTCGGCAAGGCCAAGCGCCTGCTTCAGCTTGGAAGATGCGGAACCCGACTGCGATGAGTGGGCCTCATCGGCGATGACGGCGAACTTACGTCCCGCGAGAGCGGCCTCGGAGAGCTTGCTGATGACGAAGGGGAACGTCTGAAGCGTCACGATGATGATGCGCTTCTTGCCCGCTAGGGCGTCGGCGAGCGTCTGGGACCTAGCCTGCTCATCCTCGGCGACGCGGAGTACCTCGCCGGCTTGAGTGGCAAAGCCTTCGACGGTGCCGCCTAGCTGGTCGTCGAGCACACGACGGTCGGTCACGATGATGACGCCATCGAAGACCGCCTTGTCTTCGGCGTTGCGCAGGGAAGATAGACCATGAGCCAGCCAGGCGATCGTGTTGGACTTGCCTGATCCGGCCGAGTGCTGGACGAGGTAGCGATTGCCGACGCCTTCCGTGCGGGCCGTTGACAGGAGCTTACGGGTCGCGTCCCACTGATGATATCGGGGGAAGACGATCTGCTCCTCGTCGCGAAGAACGCCGTCTTTGTCTGCCTTCTTTACCTTCGTGCGCTTGATGAAGCTATCGATGAGCTCCGATAGGCCGGAAGGCGTCAGGACTTCCTCCCAGAGGTAGGACACCGGGTAGCCGGTCGGGTTAGGCGGGTTACCCGCACCGAGGTCTCGGCCCTTATTGAAAGGTAGGAACTTGGTTTTTTCGCCTGCAAGGCGGGTCGTCATGTAGACCTCCTCCCCGTCGACGGCGAAGTGGACGAGCGCACGCTGTCCGAAGGCGAGCAGAGGCTCGTTACTATTCGTGCCACTCTTCCCCGGATCGCGGTCCTTCTTGTACTGCTCGATCGCGTCCTTGATCGTCTGCTTGAAGCTGGACTTCAGTTCGAGGGTAACGAGCGGCAGGCCGTTCACAAAGAGCACCAGGTCGATGCACTTCTGGTTATGCACGCTGTAGTGCACCTGCTGCATCACACGATAGCGCTGAGCGGCAAAGAGCCTGACGGCCTCGGCATTCATACCGGAGACAGGCTTACGCTGGTACAGCTGGAGCGACTGGGAGCCGTTAGCGACTACCTTCAGTTCATCGAGGATGCCGAGGATGCCCTTCGGGTTGCCCTCGACGGCCTTTGCGATGCGCTTCGCGATCTCAGCCGGGGCGTCAGGGCCGTATACGTCTTCGACGGCCTTTAGCTGCTTCGGGCAGCTCGCCTCAAGCCAGGCGATCAAATCTGGCAAGTAGATGGCCGTCGGCCGATCGTAGCCGGCATCGTCTCGCGAGTGAAGCCAACCGAGCTTCGCCATCTCGGCGCAGATTTCTTTCTCGAACTGGAACTCGCGGGTCGTATCGGCCATACTTTACCTATGCTTGAAGAATCTTTGCCTGTAAAGGTTTTGCCAAGTTGCCTGTGGCAAAGTTAGGTCGGCTGAAAAGGAAGCTCTTGTCGTCGAATGTCCGGCGGGGGCGACATCTGGCACGAGCTCACCAAAGATCAGGTCAGACAGCCGGCGTTTGGGATGTCCCGCATCTCTTCCTGCGCCGTTGCCGTTGAGTCTGTAGCTCCATGCGCCAAGATAAAGGTCCACCACGTTCAATGGCAGTCGGTCTTTTGAGCACACCCAGATAATCTGTGGCTTAACAACCGTGCCGGTTTTGCACCTCCTCGAAAAGTGGCCTGTTATTTTTTCTTCGAATTTCTTGGCATTTGCACCGCGGTTGTTGCCCTCGTCCAGAGCAAAACCAACCGTTCCCCAGCTTTCTCGATTATCTAAAAGTCCAAAATCAGAGGACAAGAACTCGAAGTATAGATTGAAGTAGGTTTCCGATCCTTTCGCATTTGAAAACCTTGAGTCAATCTGGTCACGCCTGGTACAAAATAATCTGAGTTTAGCTTTTCGCACCTTCACTAACGAATGAAGAGTTTTCACCAGCTTCTCGTAATAGTCGTAGTTCTGCTGGCTGAGGTTTCCCCATTTTATCTCGCGTGAGCCTTTAGGCATTTCTGCTACCGCCGCCTGCAAGGTCGCCCACACCTCTTGCATGTACTCCCCCTTAGTAATTAATCCGCCAAGAAAATTAGCATGTTCTGTCTTTTGGCCGAAATGGGACTCATCGCAAAACAACACCAAGTCCGGAATGCCATTATCTGACATCGATTTGCCCTGTCACGGCTTGGGTAATAATGGCCGAACGACGCTCCTTGAGTAGCTCAATCATGCGCTCCTGGGATGAGATGGCAGACCTGATGCGCGCCTCCTCAGTAATCAAGTAAGCGTCTATGGCCAACTGCTCTGCTCTTGGCGGAACTGGTATCAAAATTCGCTTAACGCTTTCAAAATCAAGAGACTGCCGAACGCCGCCGCCCATAGAATAAAAAACCTTAAGTAAATCGGCTGTCCTCAAGGCATTAAACAACCATCGGCTTGATACACTTGTCGGCCGGACGGCGCAGTAAGCAGAAGTTATGATGCCTCGCTCATTCACGAATCCCGCCCTAAGGCTTCTTTGGTCATTCTGAAGATCTGTGAGTCTTAAAACCGTATTCCCCTCCTCAACGATTTGGTACCCCTCAAAGGACGCAGGTAGTAGGCCTTCGTTCGTATCAATATCCTTCCTGATAATTCGTCCATAACTCAGCGAGAGAAGGTTATCTTCAACCATCCCGGCATTCTTAACGCCCGCCTCACCAGCGATATGGGTCAGTTTCTTCGTTTCCCAATGCGCCGGCACTTGGCCAAGCCAAGGCACGCCGGAATCCTTCATCTTGGCCTTGGGGTCTAGCCCCTTGCTGACGGCCTGGGTGATGATGGCCGAACGGCGCTCTTTCAGCAGCTCAATCATCCGCTCTTGGGATGAGATTGTGGAATCTATCTCGCTTACTACCCTGTCTAAAAATGATGCAATCGCAACTTGTTCCTCCTTGGGAGGGACAATAGTCCCGCAAACACCAATATCGCCAAACGAGATTGTCTGCCTCACGCCTGCTCCAAGGGTCTTCATGTGACACACATCAAAAAGGTGTAATTGGTACTTAAGATACCCTGGGTCAGAATCTAAAAGTGGGCTTATCACGATGTAAGCCGGGCTTACGCAAACATTGATTTCCGATAATGCTGTCCGCAGGCTTTTTAAGTCGTAATTCAAATTTATCGGATTGATCAAATATTCTCCCTTCAGGACTTCCTGGTAAGAGGCTTTCGTAGCCGGAGGAAGCATTTCATCGTCCTTGAATACGACTCTTCCGTAACTAATCGCCCCGGCTTGTAGCGTTGACTCTTTCTTAGCATGCTTCTCACGAAATAAGTACTTGTACCGTACGATAGGCCAATGCGCCGGTACCTTGCC
>CAIRLQ010000085.1 GCA_903879465.1 uncultured Opitutia bacterium
GTCGGAAGGTCGGAGCAAACGGAGTGAGGGGGCGTTGGCAAGGGGAATTGTAGGGTGATTAGGGGAAGCGGTAGGGGCTGGGGTCGGGGCCGGGTTGGGGATAGGGGTTTTTGGCAATAAAATCGGCTAAAAGGGGCTGGGGTGGCTCATTCCGTCTTCCCTGTCGGGGGTGACTGCTTAAAGGTTGGGCTGTGAATCCTTTCCACCAAGCCGGCCCGTTCGGAGAGCCTAGGGATGCGGATGAGGCCCTTTCCAGGGAGCTGACCCGGAATCTCTCCAAGGGGCCCAGCGTGCACGCTACCGCTTTCGTTCATGCCAAGGCGGTCGTCATCGGCAACGTCACCGTCGGCCCGAAGGCCAGCGTCTGGCCCTGTGCAGTGCTCCGGGGGGACATCGCCCCGATCTCGGTGGGAGAAGGGTCGAACATTCAAGACGGCGCCGTGGTCCATGTCGCCGATGGAATGCCGGCGGTGGTCGGCGCCCGCGTCACGGTCGGACATCTGGCGATGATTCATGCGTGTACAATCGGCGATGAATGCTTGATCGGAATGCATGCGACGATTCTCGACGGTGCCGTCATCGGCGCCCGCTGCATCGTCGGGGCCAATTCTCTTGTCACCAAGGGTACGCAGATTCCTGCGGGATCTCTGGTCATGGGGTCGCCGGCCAAGATCGTGCGTCCGCTGACGGCGGCAGAGCAGGCAGCCTTACCGGGTTGGGCAGAGAAGTATGTGAAGGTCGCCGCCCATCATCGTCGATTCGAGTGAGTGAGGCCGCCGCCAGTCGCGGAGAGGTCGTCCTCGCGGCGGCGGAGTGGCGTGCGCGCCGTTCCGCCCACCAAGCCCGCGTCGCCGTGATGGTGGAGGACCGCCGAGCCCGCGCGCTGCGCGGCGAGAAGGATCCCGTGGAGGATTTCCTCTTCACCTATTATCCTTTCCGCCTCAGCGCACGCACCCGCTGGTCTCCGGGTGCCGGTGTGGCGTTGGCCGACGCCGAGGAGTTGCTCGCTGATGCCCGTTTTGAAACCGGGCCGGATGGGCTGACCCGGTTGCGGCCGCCCGACGAGGTCGCGGCGGGGCGCCTGCGTTTTAGTTTGGAATTGTGCCGCGCTGTCGCGTTGCGGCCCGCTTTCCTCGGCTGCTTCGGCCTGCACGAATGGGCGATGGTCTACGGGCGCGCCGCTGAACGCCGACACGGCGAGTGGCCATTGCGGCTGGGGGCCGAAGGGACGGATGCGGTCGTCCGGGCGATGCCGGTGCGCTGCACGCATTACGATGCTTTCCGCTTCTTCACGCCCGACGCCAAGCCCTTGAATAAACTTTCTCCGACGCTCGATGGGCGCATTGCCAACGAGCAGCCCGGGTGTGTGCACGTTACGATGGACCTCTACAAGTGGACGATGAAAGCGCAGCCGTGGGTCTCCGCGGAGCTCGCCGCGGACGCCTTCGAACTCGCGCACGGCGCGCGGACGGTAGACATGCGCGCCAGCCCTTATGATTTCTCCGCCATCGGCCTGAAACCTATCACGATTGAGACCCCTGAAGGCCGCAGCGAATACGAAACCGAGCAGCGCCGGCTGTCGGCTTTGGCCCAGCCTGTTCGTGCGCGGCTCATCGCCGAGCTCGAGCGCTCGCTCGCCTAAGGCTGGTTTCTTGTTTTACTGTTTGAGTCGAAGTGCAGTAATAGCGATTGTCCTATCATGAGTATCATTGATAAATTAAAGGCCCTCTTTGAGCCAGTTCCTGACCGTGATATTCTGGTCTACCTTGGGGCTCATCGCGGCAAGGGTCTTAGTCGGATTTGCGGCCGCTATCGTAAGGTATACTGTTTTGAGGCCAATCCTGTGATGGCCGCGAAACTGCGCCGGCGTTTCGCCTGGCGGAAGAACGTCGAGGTCATCCATGCGGCCGTCACCGGCACCGATGGAACAGTGACCTTCAATGTCAGTTCGCGTAATGCTGCTTCTTCTTCGGTCGGCAAGCTTGACGCTGAATTTCCTGGCGTGAAGGAGGGGCTGCTTTACGTTGTAAAGACCGTTGAGGTTCCCTCGCTCGACTTGCTCCGTTTTCTCCGTGAGCGTGGCGTCGATTGTATCTCAGCTTACGTCAGCGATATTCAGGGGTATGACCTAACTGTGCTGAAGACCCTTCAATCTTGGATCAACGAAGGACGTATCGGAGAAATTACCTCCGAGGTGGCCAAGGGTCGCAATAGCTATTCCGACCTCCCAGATAACAGCGAGGCCGGCTTCGAGGCTTTACTGTCTGGGCGTTACGAGCTCGTCGCTCAAGGCTGGTCTCGCTTGCAGGACGGAGTTTTTGCCCCGCCGAAAGATGGTTGGGAGATGGACTGTCGTTGGCGATTGAAGCCGGCGCCCGCCTCCGGGCGCTAGGCGCAAAAAAGGCGGACCCTATGGTCCGCCTTTTTGTATTCATCGTCCGACTGCTTAGGGCAGGCGCTCGACGACGAGATCCTTGTAGTCGACCTTACAGCCCGGGTCGTGGGCCTGGATGGCGAAGGTGCCGTTGCTGAGCTTGCGGCCGGGCATGCCCTTCGGCGGGACCCAATCTTCGGGCTGGGTGAAGTCGACGGTCTGCTTTCCATCGATCCAAATCTGGATGTGCTTACCTTCGACGCGGATGTGGTATTCGAACCAGACATTGTCGGGAGCGGCTGGAGTGTTGAGGACGTCGCGGACGGCGTAGAGGCCACCGGTGCGCTTGATGTCCTTGTGGCTGCCGTTGACCTGGCATTCGAAGCCCTGAGAGGGCCAGCCCTTGTCTTCGTAGGCCGTGTGGAAGTAGATGCCCGAGTTGGCGCCTGGGTAGGTCTTCACCTTCGCCTTGAAGTCGAAGTTCGTGAAGGTCGCCTTGCCGTCGCCGCCGACGAAGAAGATGTGGCCTTGGCCGCCGCGGATTTGGAGGACGCCGTCCTCGACCTTGTAGGTGCCTTCGGGGGAGTTCTTCGAGGCCTTCCAGCCGTCGAGGGACTTACCGTCGAACAGCTTGATGGTTTCGCCGGCGAAGGCCGTGGCGCTCAGGAGGAGGGCGCCGGTGGCCAGCAGGAGGGTGCGGAGGGGTGACGGGGTGCTCATACGTCCGACATCGAAGACGGCGGGTGTCCGGTGGCAAAGGTTATTTGCTCACGGGGCCGGCTTTAGGGCCAGAACGACAGGGACCAGGGTCCAGCTCGCCTTAACTAAAAACCTTAATGCCGGCCTCGCGCATCTCGAGCAGTCGCTTCTTCAGCGTCGAGCGATTGATGCCCAGAATCATGGCGGAGCGCAGTTGGTTGCCACGCGTCTCCTCCATCGCCCGCCGGATCATTTCGATTTCGATGATGCTGAGGATCGATTTGCCATCACCCACGCGGCACTGCCGGTAGATCGAATCGTAAGCAGGGGACAAGCTGGTGGCGGCCGCGATGATTTCCGCGGGTGCGGTGACGGCCCCGACGGTGATGGGTGTGGCGATGGGTATCGTCACTGATTTACGCGGCGTGAGGACGTCCTGCGGCAGATCCTTGGGCAGGATGGTTTCGCCTTTCGCGAGGACGTTCGCGCGCTGTATGACGTTCTCGAGCTCCCGCACGTTGCCCGGCCAATCGTAGGCGAGTAGGGCGTCAAGCGCTTCGTTGGAGAGGCGCTTCGGGCGAATCTTTTTGGCCGCGGCCTGGCGCTGTAGCATGTAGTCGACCAGCAGCGGCACATCGCTCTTGCGATGGCGGAGAGCGGGGAGGCGGATACGGAAGACGTTGAGACGGTAATAGAGATCCTCGCGGAACTGGCGGGTCACCACCATCGCCTCGAGGTCCTTATTGGTCGCCGCGACCAGTCGTACGCTGACTTTCAGCGTGGTCGTGCCGCCGACGCGCTGGATCTCGCCTTCCTGGATGGCGCGGAGGACTTTCGTCTGCGTGGGCAGTGACATATCACCGATTTCATCGAGGAAAATAGTACCACCATCGCAGAGCTCGAACTTACCGGGCTTCTGGTTCGTCGCGCCGGTGAAGGCGCCTTTCTCGTGGCCGAAGAGTTCGGATTCGATGAGGTTTTCCGGAATCGCCGCGCAGTTGACCGCGAGAAACGGGCCTTTGGCGCGCAGCGAGTGCTGGTGGATGCAGCGGGCGACGAGTTCCTTGCCTGTGCCGCTTTCGCCGGTGATGAGCACCGTTGCGTCGCTCGCGGCGACCTGACCGATTGATTTCAGTACTTCCTGCATCGGCTCGGAGCTCCCGACGATGCCTTCCTTGTAATCGGCGGGATTGACGAGGGTGCGGGTGGACTTGACGGCATTAGCCAAGTCGCGGCGGGCGGAGAGTGCCTTGTCGACGAGCGTGATCAGCTTGGCCTGATCAAACGGCTTCATGACATAGTCGTAGGCACCGAACTTCATCGCCTCGATCGCGGTCTGCGTCGTGCCGAAGGCCGTCATCAGGATCACCATCGCCTGAGGCTGGGCGCCGCGGAGCATCTGGAGAGTTTCAATGCCCGTCATGCCGCCCATGCGGTTATCGAGGAGAATGACGTCGGGCTGCTCGCGCTTGGCGGCCACGACGCCCGTCTCGCCGCTATCCGCTTCGATGACGGTGTGGCCGAGGCCGGCGAGTGCACGGCGGAGGGAGTACCGGAGATCCTTGTCATCATCGATGACCAGAACTTTGGCGTTCGCGGCGATAGGATGGGCACTCATGTTGAGTAAAAGTAGGCAGAATCCGTGCCAGAGGGAGGGACGCTCTTAATATGCCCTGTTTCGGCCTTAACTCAATGATAGTTGTCTAAATTTAAGCAAAACATTGTCCGTCCCCCCTTGCTTTTGGGCTTATTGGCCCAATTCTTCGCCCATGGCGCATGGGATTAAAAAGGGGCTCAAGGTTCTGGCCGCGACGCTGGTGGCCTTTTTGGTGGCCTCCAACGCTTGGATTTGGTCCGCGAGCTGGGGGCGCTTGGCGACCTCGCCTTCGGAGGTTCCTGCCGGATCCGTGCTGCTCTTGCTGGGCACGGATGAGTTCGTCCCCGGGACGCATGAAGAGACCGGCACATTTCGACCGCGCATTGAGGCTGCCGTCCGGTTGTGTAAAGCTGGCCGCATCCAATTTGTCATCAGCTCGGGGACCGAGGCGCACGCGATCACCATGGCTGACCAACTGCGGGCGGCGGGCGTGACGTGCCCCATCGTGGAAGATCCTTATGGCTGGCGCACGTTGGATTCGGTGCTGCGCGCGAAAGCGTATTATCCGAAAGAGCATATCGTCTTCGTCTCCCAGGGGTGGCATTGCGCGCGCGCGCTTTGGCTGGCGGATCACGAAGGGCTGAGTGCCTCCGCTTACCCGAGCGAATTCGGCGATGGGTATCGCGCCTATCAGGCGACGGTCCGCGATTGCTTCGCCAAGCCGAAGGCCGTCATCGACCGATATATTTTTAATAATCGACTGCTGGCGCCGGTGCCCGCCGACGAAGGTAATCGACCGCACCGCTAATTCACGCGCGTTCGTGCCGACCGTCGGGACGCCGCACCAGCACGCCACGGATTTCCATCATCGTGAGACTCACCGCGGCCTCGGCGACCTCGCACGCCGCGAGCAGCGCCAAGGATTCGGCATCCTGCGCCGAGCCGCCGCCGAAATGGGGCAACCACCTCGCGAACTCAGGTGGATCATCCACCAGCGGCAAGGCTGGCGACCCACGGCTTTCGCCGAGCTCGGTCAGGATGTCATCGACCGATGCAACGAGCGTGGCGCCGTCGCGGATGAGCGCATGGCAGCCGCGACTCGAAGGGCTGTCCGTGCGCCCGGGGACGGCGCAGATGGTCTTGCCGAGATCGCCAGCGAAGCGCGCGGTGATGAGACTGCCGCCATCGACATCGGTCTCGACCACCACCACGGCGCGCACGAGTCCGGCGACGATGCGGTTGCGTTGAGGGAAACTCTGTCGGTCGGCCGGTCGGCCGAGCGGAAATTCGGAAAGTACGCAGCCTTTGTCGGCCATCCGCCGCCGTAGTTTCACTGCCTCGGGAGGAAAGGTCAGGTCCAACCCGTGCCCGAGTACCGCCGCGGTTTTACCGTCGGCGTCGAGCGCACCCTCATGCGCGGCGATGTCGATCCCCCGTGCCAGGCCGCTGACAATCCACCAGCCCTCTGTGGCGAGATCGCGCGCCAGGGAGCGGGCGAGGGAGGTCCCGTAAGTGGTACAATGACGTGAGCCAATGATGCCAACCGAGCGGTCATCGGGTGTGTGGGTGCCTTCGGCGTAGAGTAGGAGTGGCGGATCCCAAAGGCGGGTGAGCGGGCTCGGCCACGCCGCATCATCTTCCGTGATGAGCCGGAAGCCGAGTTCCGCGGTCCGCCGCATTTCCAACGCCCAATCAAATTCGCGGGCGGCGATGGCCGCGGCCGCGGTGCGACTTACGCCCGAGACTTTGGCGAGTTGTTCGGCCGGCGCCCCCAGTGCGGTCGCGAGTTCGCCACCGAAAGCCTCGCGCAGCCGACGCACGGTGACGGGGCCGACGCCGGTTAGGCCATTGAGGAGAACCCGCTGGGCACGCGCGTCGGTGGGAATGGGAAGCATCCGCCCACTTCGGACTACCGGATCAAGCGCGCAACGCCGGGGATAACTCAGTCAGTAGATCGGTAGTTCGCACCGCCTCTTCCCCCTGATTTTCTCTCAGGGAGTCCGCTGCAAGGGCATGCCACGTAACGGCCGTCACTACGGCATCGAAAGCAGAGAGCCCCAGTTCGCGGCGGCGAGCCAGTACTGAAGCGACGATGCCGGCGAGGATATCGCCGGAACCGCCGCGGGCGAGAATGGGACCACCAAAGGGGATATGGACGCTCAGGGTACCGTCGGTCACGCAGGTCAGCGGACCCTTCAGTACAACGATGCTCCGCGTTTTCTTCGCGTAAGCGCGCCCGGCAGGCCCCGCGGATTTTTTACCGCTTAGGCGGAGGAATTCGCCGGCGTGCGGAAGGAGCACTCGATGTGCGCACATCCGCGCGGCTTTGATAACGGCGGGGCGCAAGGCATCCGCATCAAGCACGATGTCCTGTCGGCAGCGGGAGGCGATGGCGCCGAGTAATGGCATCGCCGTACTGCCCATGCCTGAGCCCAGGAGCACGACCTCCTTGCTCTCGAGCTGCGCGGCGATCAATCGCAGGGATTTTTTATCCAGCGAGCCGTGCCTATCTGTCTTCAATCCGACCCACATCGCTTCGGCGTGGGCGACCGCCGCCCGGGCACGAATCGTTTCCGGTAGGCAGGTGGTGACCAGCGCGGCGCCGGATTGCAGGGCGGCACGAGTGTTCATGAGCACCGCTCCGGGCATGGCGTCGGAACCGCCGACGATGAGTACGCGGCCGTGATGGCGCTTATCGCTATCCGCTCGGCGGCTGCGACGAAGGGGAGCCAGTGTGCCAGTCGTCGCACAGGTTTCCTCGGTTTCCCCAAGCGGTAGGCCGATATCGACCACCCGGATGCGGCCAACGAACTTTTTTACAAGCGGCGCCAGCAGTGGCCGCTTCAGGCAGCCGATGGAGACCGTGAGGTCCGCGCGGAAGGCAGGTCCACGGGAGTCGTCCCCCAAGCCGCTGGGAAGGTCGACCGCAACACGCAGTCCCTGCAGTTTATCAGAAAGTCGGATGAATTGTCGGAGTCCCGGGCTCAGCGGTGCGCGGAAGCCCTGCCCCAGAATGCCGTCAAAGATCAGGCAGAATTCTTCATCGGTCAGTTGGCTGAGATTGGCAGCGGCAATCACGCCGATGCGCACGCCGCGCTTACGTGTCGCCCAAGCTCGTTGGGCTTGCGGGTGGGCTGGGCCGCCTTCGGCGAAGACCGCTACGATTTCCGTATCGACACTGGCGCAGTGGAGGGCGGCGAGAAAAGCATCCGCGCCATTGTTGCCTTTACCGGCGAGCACCAAGATGCGCTGGGGAGGTCGGCCGCGTAGGCCAAGGGCTTCGGTCGCGATACCGCGTGCGGCCCGCGCCATGAGTTCCCAGGAAAGAGCCGCGTCGCCCGCGATGAAGGCACGCTCCGCGGCGGCCGCCTCGGCACAACTTAGGACCGGCAGGCGAGACGCAGCGCTCATCTCAGCGAACCAGCACCACGAAGGCTTGGGCGAGCGTGTCGGTGTGCGTGAGTGAGACCAGTAGTCGGGTGGCGCCGCGGGCCGTCAGCAGCGCCTGGGCTTTGTTATCGAGTTCCACCACTGGTTCGCCTTCGGGGCCGTTGAGTACGCCGACACTGGTCAACGAGAATTCGGCGCCGATGCCGGTACCGAAGGCTTTGCTGGCAGCTTCCTTGGCAGCGAAGCGCGCGGCGAGCGACGGATACGGATCGGCCTTAGCCAGGCAGAGGCGTTGTTCGGCGGCGGTGAAGATCTTATCAAGAAAACTGGCGCCGTGTTTCTCGTGCGCGGAGCGGATGCGGGCTACCTCGGTAAGATCTACGCCCACTCCGACCACGTTGCCGCCTTCGAGCTTCATGCAGGTCGGACGAGATGGGACTTCATCTCAGCGACGGCGGAGCGGATGCCGGTGAATAAAGCGCGGGCGACGATACTGTGCCCGATGTTCAATTCGTGCAGGTGAGGCAGGGTCAGGATGGAGCGGATGTTGTCGTAGTTGATACCATGGCCGGCATTGACGACGAGCCCGAGACCGTGGGCCAGTTCACAGCCTGCGTGCAGGCGCGCGAGCTCCGCATCGGCGGCCGGGCTTTTCCATGCGTTGGCGAAGGCCCCCGTGTGTAGTTCGACGACCGGTGCGCCGGTTGCCTTGGCTGCCGTGATTTGGCGGGCATCTGGGCCGATGAAGAGCGAGACTTCGATGCCTGCCGCTTGGAGGGCCTGCGTGGTTTCGGTCACCCGCGTCAGTTGAGTTGCGACATCGAGTCCTCCTTCGGTCGTAACCTCTTCGCGCGATTCTGGTACGAGGCAGACAGCTGCCGGGCGGAGCTGGCAGGCGAATGCGACCATCGCCGCGGTGCAGGCCATTTCGAGATTGAGGCGGACGCCAGGAATTTTTGCGATGGCGAGCACATCGGCGTCCTGGATGTGGCGGCGATCTTCACGGAGGTGTACGGTGATCCCATCGGCGCCGCCGGCGAGCGCCTCGCGGGTGAAGGCGACAACATCAGGTTCGGCGTGGTGCGAGGCGTGTGCGCCGCGATAGCGCGCCTGACGGAGCGTCGCGGCGTGGTCGATGTTGACGCCAAGGTGGATGGGGCGGTGGGACATCGGGTTTAGGTTTGAAGCAATAGCCCTCGTCGGGCCCGGGTCAAAGGGAACCGCAGGGAGTCCGCGTCTTAAACCGCCGCCTTTTTGATGTGACCCCGCTCGAGTGTGAGCTGGAGCGAAGGCGCCGTCGGCGACTTCTTCTGTTTCGCGAGGGATTCCGGATCACCCGAGTGCACGAGTCGGCCGCCGGCGTTGCCGCCTTCGGGCCCGATTTCAATGACCCAGTCGCCTTCGGCGATCACGTCGGGATGATGCTCGATGACCACGACGGTGTGGCCTTGGTCGACGAGCGCGTGCAGTAGTTCGATGAGCCGGCGGCAATCGGACTGGTGGAGTCCGATGGTCGGTTCCTCGAGGATGTAGAGATTGGGGCGGATCTCGCCGCGGGAGCGCTCACGGAAGGTCGGAAGGCCTTGGGCTAGCTCGCTGACTAACTTCAGACGCTGGGCTTCGCCGCCGGAAAGCGTCGGGCTGCTTTGGCCGAGCGTGAGGTAGCCGAGGCCGGTCTTCACCATCAACCCGCAGAGATCGCCGAGCTTAGCGTCGAAGGACAGGAAAGCGGCAGCTTCCTCGAAAGTCATCGCCAGTAGATCGGCGGCTGACTTGCCGTTCCACTGGATGGCCTTCGCGGCGACCCCATAGCGCGTACCAGCGCATTCTTCGCAGGGTACGTAGGTATCGGGCAGGAAGCTCATTTCAAGTTTGATGCGGCCGGCGCCCGAGCAGGCTTCGCATCTACCACCTGCAGTATTGAACGAGAAGAAGCCGGGGCCGTGGCCACGAATCGCGGCTTCCGGCAGCGAGGCCAGACGCTCGCGGATCAGATCCCAGGCGCCTATGTAGGTCGCTGGAGTGGAGCGCGGCGTCTTACCGATAGGCTCTTGATCCACCACCACCAGCTGTCGGAATCCTTTTAATCCGGAGAGCGAAGTGAAAGCCGGCTTCCCTTCGTGTGAGACGGCGGTGAGGGCGTCTTTGCCGCTGATGCCATCCTTCTTCTTTGCGATGGCCGCCCGGATAGCGGGAGCGAGGAGGTCTGTGACGAGGGTGCTCTTGCCGGCCCCAGAGACGCCACAGACGACCGAGAGTCGGCCCACGGGGATTTGGACGTCAAAGCCTTTGAGATTACGCAGGGCCGCGCCTTTGAGTTTCACCCATTCCGCCGGAGCACCTTTGCCGGCCACCGGGCGGCGGACGCCGCGGAGCGGATGGGGGATGGCTTCGCGGAGGAAGCGGCCCGTGATGGAGTCGGCCCTTTTCTCGAGTGCCTTGGCGGTGCCTTGCGCGACGATTTCGCCCCCGTGCACGCCGGCGCCCGGGCCCATATCGATGACCAGGTCGGCCGCGCGCATCGTATCTTCGTCATGTTCGACCACCAGTACGGTGTTGCCGCGGTTACGCAGGTTTTGAAGTGATTCGATCAGGCGATCATTATCACGTGGGTGCAATCCGATGCTCGGTTCATCGAGCACGTAAAGCGCACCTGAAAGCGTGGAGCCGAGCTGCGCGGCGAGACGGATACGCTGGGCTTCGCCGCCGGAAAGGGTGTCCGCCCCGCGATCAAGGGCGAGGTAACCGAGGCCGACCGAATCAAGGAAGCGCAGGCGGGCGCCGATTTCGGGAAGGAGTGCGTCGACAATCGCTTTCTCGCGCGACTCCAGCTTGAGGCCTGAGAGGAACGTGAGGGATTCATCCGGCTGCAGTCGGAGTAAGCCCGGGAGCGAGAGTGAACGGCCTTTGGCGCCGGCCAGTTTGACGGATCGGCCGATCGGGCCGAGGCGTTCGCCGTGGCAAGTCGGGCAGGGATGGTCGCCGACGCGATCGGCAATAGCGTTCTCGTTGAGCGATTCTTCTTCGTCGGCGGAGAAGGTCGTCACTTCCAGCCCGTGGCCACGGCAGTCCGGACACCAGCCGCGCGGGGAATTCCACGACAGGTGTTTTGGATCCACTTCTGGAAAGGATTCGCCGGTGGCCGGGTCGCTGCGCGAGGTGGAGAGGTAGGCCAGCTGGCGGCCGCTCGGGTCGAGCAGTACGCAGGCGTTCTTGCCCGCCCCAAGGGCCTGTCGCACCAGAGAGCGAAGGGCCTTCTCGCCCGATTCTTCAGATTCGTCGGGGAGCGAGATGAGTCCGTCGGCGCGGATTTCCCCAAACACGGCGTCCACATCATGTTCAGAGTAGCGGTCGAGGCCTTCGAAGCCGGCGACCTTGAGCATCTTGCCGTCGCAGCGGAGCTGGCGGAGCCCTTTGGTCTCGGCCCATTCAGCGAGTGGGCGGTGATGACCTTTACGGGCCCGCACCAACGGCGCGGCCACCAGGAGGGAGCCCTTCTTGAGGGACTTCGCTTTTTTCCCGACTAGACGGACGACGGCGTCTTCGGTCATTTCTTCGAGTGGCTCGCCAGTCGTTGGGCTGTGGAGTACGCCAGCACGGGCGTAGAGCACACGGAGGTATTGGGCTACTTCGGTTACGGTCGCCACGGTCGACTTCGCGGAGCCGCGGGTCACGCGCTGCTCGATAGCGACCGTCGGGGGTAGGCCGGTGAGTGAATCGATGTCGGGCTTGGGGAGTTGTTCGACGAATTGCCGAGCGTAAGCCGAGACGCATTCCAGGAAGCGGCGCTGCCCTTCGGCGAAGAGAATATCAAAGGCGAGGGAAGATTTACCGGAGCCAGACACGCCGGTCATTACGGTCAGTGACCCGTGAGGAATCTCCAAGGAGACATTCTTCAGGTTGTGCTCTCGCGCGCCGCGGAGCGAGATAGAGGTCGGTCGGGTCCGGGTGGGTTGATCCTCGCTGTCAGCGAACGCGGCGTCGCCCTTCGCGAGGAAATCACCGGTGACCGTGCCTGCGCGGGAGACTTCGGTCGGCGTGCCTTGCGCGACGAGCAGACCCCCGCCGGGGCCGGCTTCGGGTCCCATCTCCACAATCCAGTCGCAGGCCTTGAGCACATCGAGCTGGTGTTCGACGACAATCAGGGAGTGGCCGGCCTCGGTGAGGCGGTGCAGCAGGCCGATCAGGCGAGCGACGTCTTCGCGGTGAAGCCCAGTCGTAGGCTCGTCGAGCAACAGCAGTGCACCGCTCTTGCGCGTATCGATCTTGGCGAGATAACGGACCAGTTTAAGACGTTGGGCTTCGCCGCCCGAGAGCGTTGTGAGCGGCTGGCCCATCGCGAGGTAGCCGAGGCCGACTTCTTCTAGGCAGGCGAGTTGTGCGGAGGCGGGGGTGCGGGCGCCGAGGAATTGGCGGGCTTCCGTGACGGACATCGCGAGCAGGTCGCCGACAGATTTACCGTCGTATTGAAAGGCCAGAACTTCGTCGCGGAAGCGCTTACCATTACAGGAAGGGCAGGGTAGCGCGACGTCGGAGACGAACTGCATCTCGACGGTCTCCCAGCCCGCACCCCCGCAACGTTCGCAGCGGCCTTCGCCGGCGTTGAAGGAAAAGTGCGAGGGCGTGAGGCCGGCGGCCTTAGCTTCGGCGGAATTACCGAGTAGGTTACGGATGGCATCCCAGGCGCCGACATAAAGCGCAGGGTTGGAGCGCGGCGTGCGTGTGGCGGGAGATTGATCGACCAAGGCTACCTCTTCCGGGTCCTTATCGAACTTCAGCCATTTTAATTCCAGGGCTTCATCGCCCGATTCCGGGTCGCGTCGGCCGATGACCTGATGGAGCAAGGTGGATTTTCCGGAGCCAGAGACGCCGCAGAGGCCGACCAGTCGTCCGAGCGGAACCGTGCAAGAAAAGTCGCGGAGGTTGTTAACCGTGGCGCCCGTGACGCGTAGGCGAGGGGTGGTGTCGTCGACGGTCCGCGGTTGACGTACCTCGGGCTGACGTCGGCCCGACAACCAGTTCCCCGTCGCGGAGTTCTTGATCTTCAGGATTCCCTTTGGAGGGCCTTGGTAAAGCAGATGGCCACCTTCGGCGCCAGGGCGCGGGCCGATTTCAATCAGCCAATCCGCCGCGCGCATGACTGATTCATCATGCTCGACCACGACCACTGTGTTTCCTTGGGCGACCAGGCTGCGGAGAATGCCGACCATGCGGGAGAGATCGCGGGCGTGCATTCCGACGCTCGGTTCATCGAGCACGAAGACCGTATCGGCTAAGCAGGCGCCGAGGCA
>CAIRLQ010000086.1 GCA_903879465.1 uncultured Opitutia bacterium
GTTCACGACCTTCGCCGGACTCTCCCACCCCGGCGTCGACGGCAATCACCATGCCGGCCAATGCTTCCTCTCCGGCGCGCCGCATCCAGGTCAGCCGACTTTCCGCAACAGCCTCTCGCTCGACCAACTCGTCGCCGAGAAGATCGGTGCAGATACCCGTTTCGCCTCGCTCGCCGTGGCCGTCCGCCAAGGGGAACATTACGCCGACTCGGTCGCCGTCTCCCGCTCGGGCGTCACCCTGCCCGCCGAGGCCAGCGCCGAACGGCTCTACCGAAAACTCTTCGTCGCCGGCACAGCAGAAGAGAAAGCCGCCACCATGCGCCGGATCCAGGCCGGCGGCAGCGTACTCGACCTGATCCTCGAAAAAGCCAAGCGTCTTGAAAAGAGCTCCGACCCGCAGGACCGCGCCCGCCTCGACCAATACTTCCAGAGCGTCCGCGAACTCGAAGTCCGCCTCGAACGCAGCATCGCTTGGGAGAATCGCCCCAAGCCCCACATCGACTATCCCATGCCAAAGGACATCGCCGACGCCAACGAAGTCATCGGTCGTTCCCGCCTGATGTTCGACCTCGTCCGCCTGGCGTTGCAGACGGATAGTACCCGGGTCGTCACCCTCTCGCTCAGCACCTTCTCCGTCGTACCGCACGTCCCCGGCGTGAAGAACGAGACCCACGGGCTCACCCACCACGGCAACGAGCCCGAGAAGATTGCCGAGCTCCGCAAGATCGAGGAATCCCAGCTAGCCGTCTTCGGCGAGATGCTGTCCGCCTTCCGCGACACGCGTGAAACCGGCGGTAATCTCCTCGACCGCACGCAGATCCTCTACGGCAGCTGCCTCGGCAACGCCAACTCGCACAGCAACCAGAACCTGCCGCTCATCCTCGCCGGCGGCGGCTTCCGCCACGGCCAGCACCTCGCGTTCGACACCGTCAACAACACCCCTCTCGCCAATCTTTACTTGAGTATGTTGCAGAACCTCGGCGTTGAGGCGGAGAAGTTCGCCACCAGCACCGGGACCTTGCGGGGACTTCGGGGCTGATTATCGCCCGTCTAGTCTTGCCGGCGCGGTGTATTTTCTAACGGCACCCGTCGGCGAAGTCCCCGGGCTGGGCATCCTTAAGCGGCAGTTTTACCCTGTTTACTACGTCCGCAGCCCAGTTCGCTCAATCGGTTGACTCCCCCGCCCGAATACATAGAAATGTACTACCCCTGACTTCGCGCGACGCCGCACGAAGCCCCCATCCTTAATCCTACCCAAATGAGCCCTTCCCCCTCCATGCGTCACCTCCTTCCGTGCCTCGGAGCCCTTGCTCTCCTCGCCCACGCTGGCGCCCTTCAGGCCGCCCTACCCACAGATGAATCCGGCGTCATCGCCTACCTTACGGAGAAAGGCGTCGACATTACCAAAAATCCTGAGGGGCACGCGGTCAGACTATTCTCCCGCGGCGCCTCCGTCCCGACGCCCGATAAACCCCAAGTCAAAGGCGAGGCATTGCTGACGGCCGAGGAATATCCACTCATCGCAAAATTAACCCAACTCGAAATGGCGGCCTTCAATTTGGCCCCACTGCGCGACGGTGAATGGGGCTTCCTCCAAGCGTTGCCAAAACTGAAAAGGCTATCGATCTGGCACGGTCATAAGTTCGCCGCCTTGGAACAATTCTCCGGACTGCCCGTCGAATCGCTGACCATCGGCGGGTGCATGGGCCTGCGAGATTTGAATCGCGACAACCCCAAGAAACAACGCGACGCCATTACGGCACTGCATGACTTGCCGAATCTCAAGCGGGCCAGCTGGTATCACTCACCGCTCATGCCTGACGATTCACATCTCACCTACATCGTCAGCCACTTCCCCAAACTCGAAGACCTCGGCCTTGATTTCACGGCGCCCAGTGGCTCCCAAACCACCGTAACACCCGCAGGACTCACTCTCCTCCAGAAACTTCCCCTCACCGCCCTGAATATTGAAGGCTCGGGCACCCTAACCCCCGACCATTTCAAAGCCCTTGCTGGCATTAAGACCCTGAAAAAACTGACCCTGGGCGCTGGGAAATTACCGATTCCGGCGGACGGACTCGCCGCGTTCAAGCAGGCCCGACCAGACGTAGACGTCCTCGCCGGCCCTGCCAGTGCGCCAGCCGTCATCCCGCCCAAGAAGAAATCATGAGGTCGCTGCTGCCCATCTTGGCCCTCGGCTGGGCGCTTACCCTCCCTGCGGCGGACATTCCCGGCCTCCAACCCTTCCTCACGAAGCACTGCTTTGATTGCCATGATGCCGAGTCGCACAAGGGCGGTCTCCGGCTGGACAATCTACCGGTCGACTTCCGGGACGGAAAGACCGCAGCCATCTGGGCGGGGGTTTATGACAAGGTGCTATCCGGCGAAATGCCGCCGAAGAAGAAAGCCCGCCCGCCCCAGCCGGATGTCGCCGTACTGACTAAGGAACTACACACCCGCCTTCAGGCCGCCTCCCTCGAACAGCAGCGCACCAAGGGTCGCGTGCTTGTTCGGCGACTAAACGCAACGGAATATGAAACCGCCTTGCAAGATCTCCTGGGCACCAACGTCGCACTTCGTGAATTGCTGCCGGAAGACAGAACGACCGCAGGCTTCGACAACGTGAGCAGCGGGCTCGACCTTTCGTCCACCCACTTCCTAAGCTACCAAGAGGCGGCAGCCAAAGCCATCGCATCCGTCATCCCGCCCTGCCCGCCCCTTCCGATTGCCACTACGCGTACCGGCCAGGACATGACCAAAAACGGTCCGAATTTCAAACAAACCCTCGGGCGGAGCGCTAAACTGGAAGGCGACAGCCTCTTCTTTTACAGCCAATTACCCCTTTATGGGCTATGCGCTACGCCCACCGTCCAAGCCGCCGGCCGATACCGCATTCAGATCAAAGCCGCCGCCGTGGGCGCCGAAGGGAAACCTATTTCCGTCGGCTTCATGACTGTAAAATTCACGGGCGGCGAAGTGCCGCTTCTGCGGGAAGTGCGCGACATCCCTCCCGGCGCGCCCAAAGTCATCGAGTATGAGGTCGAGCTCGAACGGAATCAGGCTTTCGTGGTCAATCTGCTCACCACGTGGAGAATCGGGGGGGCCGTTAAAACCCTCGATGCCTACACTGGGCCAGGCCTACGCGTCGACTGGCTCAAAATCGAAGGCCCCATCAACGCCTACCCAGGCCCCGCCTACGCCAATCTCTTCGGAGATCTCCCACTGAAGCCTCGATCGATTGCGAAGGCCCTGAACGAAGGTGCTAAAACAGTTTTCGACGGGAAAAATTGGACCGTACAAAACTGGCTTAACGATCCGCCCGTACCTGTGTCAGCTAAGCCCAAGGAAGACGCCGCTCGGCTAATCAGGACTTTTCTCCCCCGCGCCTTCCGCCGACCGGTCAGCGATGCTACCGTGCAACATTTCGTCAAAAAAGTGCACGCCCGCCTCGACCTGAAATACACTTTTTACGAAGCAATGGCATATGGATACAAGTTGATCCTATCATCCCCAGATTTCTTGCTGTTGACGGACTCACCGAGCACCGTCGCGAACGCTCAAGGCGACCTGACCTCGACCAAGCTCGACGACTATGCACTGGCCTCGCGGCTATCCTTCTTTCTCTGGTCCAGCGTCCCCGACGAGACGCTCCTGAGCGCAGCCCGCAAAGGGGAATTAAGCCGCCCCGAAATCCTGCGCGCACAGGTGGAGCGGATGCTCAATTCCCCGAAGGTGCATCGCTTTACGGAAAACTTCACTGGGCAGTGGCTGGATCTGAGAAAAATCAGTGCCACCATCCCCGACCCCCAACTCTACAGTGACTTCGATTACCTACTCCTGGCGGCGATGCCTAGGGAGACCCATAGTTTCTTCGAAGAAATTCTGAGCAAAGACCTCAGCCTGCTCAACTTTGTCGACTCCGACTGGTCGATGCTCAACGAACGCCTAGCCAAACTCTACGGTGTCCCAGGCGTAAACGGGGATGCGATCCGGAAAGTGACCCTGCCGAAGGATAGCCATCGGGGCGGCGTGATGACGCAGGCCAGCATCCTGAAGGTGACTGCGGACGGTACGCGCACCTCCCCCGTCCTCCGCGGCAAGTGGGTGCTCGATAACATCATCGGAAAACCTCCGGCACCGCCTCCGGCCGACGTGCCCGCGATTGAACCCGATATCCGCGGCGCCACCACCATCCGCGCGCAACTCGCTAAACATCGTAACGTACCCGCCTGCGCCAGCTGCCATAACCATATTGACCCACCCGGGTTCGCCCTCGAAAACTTCGACCCGATTGGGAATTGGCGCGAATTTTACCGCGCCCCCACGCGCGTAGGTCGAGCCGAAATCGTCAATCTACCCTACACCGGCGGCCGCGGAGTCTACCGGGGGCTGGATGTGGAAAAAGGCGGTCAAACCCCCGAGGGACGTCCCTTCAAGGATATCGTCGATTATAAAAAACTCGTCCTGCAAGACAAAGACCAGCTGGCCCGCAGCCTGACCAGCAAGCTCATGATTTATTCAACCGGCGGGGACATCCAGTTCGCCGACCGCGAAGTCGTCGAAGGAATCGTCGCCAAGCTCCGCCAGAAGAACTACGGGCTCCGCACGCTCGTGCACGAAATCGTCCAAAGCCGCGTCTTCCTAAACAAGTAACCCACCCCCTTTAAAC
>CAIRLQ010000087.1 GCA_903879465.1 uncultured Opitutia bacterium
CTGAAGGCCGAGACCTGGGACCCGAAGACGGCTTCCACTTTTGCCCCTTTGCACAGGCCGCAGGCCGCTTTGCACTTTTGCACCTTTTCTTACCCACACCCCGATACCCCTATGTCGTGACGCGGTCCCGACCCTACCCACTGCATCGGAACTCTGGCCAACGGGCCAACCGATCAACTGATCAACTTTGCATTCCCCTTGTCCACGTGTCACCTTGCTTGGGCGCTTCAGCGCCCTAGCGCCGCCTTCACCAACTGATCCGCGGTGGCGCCGGCACCGAGCTTCGTCAGCGCCGTACGCACGCCTTTGTCGGCGTCGACGGGTTTGAAGCCAAGTGCGATGAGCGCGGCCATGGCGTCGGAAGCAGGCGTCGGGGCGATGGCAGAAGCGGACGGCAAGGTCGAGACCACCGTCGCACTCGCGCCTTCGAGGCCGACCTTATCCTTGAGCTCCATGACGAGACGTTCGGCCGTCTTCTTGCCGATGCCGGGACACTGGGAAAGTAGGGCGACATCGCCGCGCAGAATCGCGTCGCGCAGAATCGGCAACGCGAGACGGCTTAAAATATTGAGCGCCATCTTGGGGCCAACGCCGGAGACCTTCTCGACAAGCAGTTTGAAGAATTCGCGCTCCTCAGCGACGGCGAAACCGTAGAGGGCCTGTCCGTCTTCGCGGAAGACGTGATGGATCAGCAGAAAGACTTCGGCACCGAGTTTAGGCAGGCGCTCGGCGGTCGTGACGGGCACGTTGACCTCGTAACCCACGCCCGACGACTCGATGACGACGCGCAGGACGCCGGCTTCGATAAGCTTGCCGCGGAGGGAGACGATCATGGAGCAATGAAAGCGGAAGCGGCCCCGGAGTTAAGCCCGAATCTCGATGATGAAGCCCTTGAGGTAGCGGCTCTCAGGGAAATTCAGTAACACCGGATGGTCCGCCGGCTGGGAGGTGCGTTCCAAGATGACGGCTTCACGTCGGGCGTCCGATGCGGCGTCCTCAATCACCTCGAGATACATCTCCTCGGAGACGCGGTGCGAACAGGAATAGGTCGCCAGGATACCGCCCGGGGCGAGCAAGCGGAGGGCGCGGAGATTGAGCTCCTTGTAGCCGCGGAGGGCGCCATCCACGGCGTCCTTGCTGCGGGCGAAAGGCGGCGGGTCCAGGACGATGAGATCGAAGGAGGCTTCACGGTGTTCCGTGAACCAGTCGAAGACATTGGCGACCTCGAACGTGGCGTTTAGTCCGTTACGTTCGGCGGCCGAGCGAGCGGCGGTGATGGCGTCTTCCGACTGATCGAGCCCGAGCACGCTGAGCGCGCCGGCCTTCGCGGCGGCCAGACCGAAGCCGCCCTGATTACAAAACGCATCGAGCACGCGGCGGCCCTTAGCGAGCTTTGCGACGTTCTGATGCTGATCGAGCTGGTCGAGATAGGTGCCAGTCTTCTGTCCGCCCATGAGGTCGATAAGCACCTGCACCCCACCGACTTCCATCCAGCACGGCTCCAGCGGCTTGTTGGAGACCGTGCGGACCTCCTGACGCAGGCCCTCGAGCTTACGCGTGGCCGCATCGTTACGGAGGACGATTTCGCGCGGCTTCAGCAGGCGCTGAAGGATATCGATGATCGTGGCGAGGCGGCGGTCGATTCCACACGTCAGGGCCTGGATCGTGATCAGGTCATTATAACGGTCGACCACGAGACCAGGAAGACTGTCGGCCTCCGACCAAATCAAACGACATACCGGCTTACCGGCGCGGCGGTTGACGGAAGCCGTCACGAGCTCCTCGAGCAGCGGACTGTCGAGGGAGACCGGCCGACGTGAATAGCGGCGCCAGGCAATCTGCGATTTGCCGTTCCAGAGGCCCGCGCCGAGGCAGCGACCCTTGAGGTCCGTCAATTCGACGCAATCGCCATCGGTCGGCGGCTCGCCGACAAATTCGACTTCACCAAGGAAGGCCCAGGGATGACCCCGGAGTGCGCGCACGGGACGTCCGGGGCGAATGCGAATAGCTCTAAGCATGTGTTAATTGACGGCGCGCAACTTCGGAATCACCCAGACCGCCGTGAGTACGGCGGGCATCCACGCGGCCAGGACCGGCGGCAGCGCACCACTCTCGCCAAAAGCGGAGCAGAAGGATGAGACGAAGTAGAAGACCAGAAAAAGACCGAACGTCTTGGCGACGCCCACCATCGGGCTGGTGCGGCCGCCCGTGACGGAGAACGGAATCGCGACCGCGATGACGACCAGACAGATGGCCGGAGCCGACATAATCGCGTGGTAGCGCATAACGTAGGCCGCGTTGGGGCCGCCGGGATTGGAACCCGTCTGCTCGACAAAACGTGAAACCTCGCGGAGGGATAACGTGTCAGGCTCGCGGGTCGAATAGAGCATCACCTCCGGATCATCCGCATACTCCGGCATCGCGAGTTCCTTGAAACGCGGCTGGGCCATGAGCGAGCCCGTGGTCGGATCGAAACGTAAATCGCGGCCTTCACGGAAAGTCCAGTGCCAGCGTCCGTCAATTTTTCGGAACTCGGCGAAGCGAGCCGCAATGCTACGAATCTCGCGGCCGCGTTCATCAAAGGAATGTACGATGACCTCAAACGCCTGGCCCGTGGCCAGACCGAGGGTGGAAATCAGCCAGAGCCGATGCTCTTTGGTATTCTCGAAGGACACCGAATAGGCCTGCCCCTTCGGGATGGTCGTGCCGCCCTTGGCCTTCAAGGCCGCGAACTGTGCCTGCTCCACAAGACCGTTCTGGGCCTCAAGCGAATCGGGCACGAGGACCGCATTAAGCAAGGCCAGCAGGCCGGCGAGTAGGATACCGACCGCCCACAGCGGCGCGGCGAGCCGCCCCATCCCGATGCCGGCGGCGCGGGCGGCAGCAATCTCCTGATTGCGATTCATGCTACCCAGCACGAAGATGACCGATATCAGCAGTGAAATCGGAATTAGCAGGGAGACGTTCTTCACCACACTGAGCAGAAGGTATCCGATGATGGTCCAAACGGAGGCCCCCCAGCCGAGAAAGTCGGGAATCCAGTTATACCCCTCGGAGAGGAGCAGCAACCCCATGAAACTGGCCATGCACAAGGCGAAGACCTTGGCCCATTCGGCGAGAATATAGCGGTCCAGGATGCGCACTGCCCGGAATGACAACCAGGGTGGGCTTTCCAGCAACCCCAAACCAAGCCCCCAGCATCTGTTTCCACCGATTAAGTGCGAGATTTCGCCACCGAGCAAAGACACCCCCAATCGGAGGTTGAAACTACCCGCCTCGGAGACTGTCTCAATCCTGCTAACGTTCGTCGAAAGAGGTGGTCGTATTATACAACACGACCGACGACCCCGACCATTCCTCCGTCGGGCACCTCCTGCTAAAATCACCCCATGCCCCGGTTCAGCCCCACCCTCGCCACACTCCTCGCGACCCTGACCGTCTGCGCCGCCAAGCTCGACTACAACGAGGACGTCCGCCCGATCCTTTCGGAGAACTGCTTCTACTGCCACGGACCCGATGGCAATAAGCGCAAGGCCAAGCTCCGGCTCGACGTCCGGGAAGTGGCCTTGCAGAAGAAAGCCTTCGTTCCTGGCGACGCCGCCGCGAGCGAGCTCGTAAAGCGCCTCTTCTCCAAGGATTCGGAGGAAGTCATGCCACCCCCGGATTCACACCGGACGGTGACTCCGGCTCAGCGCGAAATCCTCAAGCGCTGGATCGCCGAGGGCGCCGAATACAAACCGCACTGGGCCTACGCCACGCCGGTCCGCCCCGCCCTGCCTGCCAACGGCGAGAAGAATCCCGTCGACGCTTTCGTCGTCGATAAGCTGACCAAGGCCGGGCTGAAGCTCTCGCCGGAAGCCCCGAAGGCCACCCTGCTCCGCCGCCTCTCACTTGACCTCACCGGCTTGCCGCCGACGCCCGAAGAAATCTCCGCGTTCCTCACGGATGAGAGCCCCGAGGCCTATGGCAAACAGATTGATCGGCTCATGGCCTCGCCGCACTACGGCGAACGCATGGTCCTACCTTGGCTCGACGCGTCGCGCTACGCCGATAGCAATGGCTTCCAGCAGGACGGCGATACCTTCCAATGGCTCTGGCGCGACTGGCTGGTGAAGAACCTCAACGCCGATAAGCCTTTCGACCAACTCAGCACGGAGATGCTCGCAGGCGACCTGCTACCCAACGCCACGCCCGAGCAAAAAATCGCCACGGCCTTCAATCGTAACCACATCCTCAACGGCGAAGGCGGCAACATTGCCGAAGAGCAACGTTACGTCAGCCTCTTCGAC
>CAIRLQ010000088.1 GCA_903879465.1 uncultured Opitutia bacterium
CCGAATTCGGCTTCTTGGGCGTACGGATCATGACCTGCACGCAGACGCCGCGGCGGAAGGGCGAGTTATTCAAGGCAGGCGACTTCGACTTGGCCTTGGGTTGGACACGCGGTTTACGGACGAGCTGGTTGATGGTAGGCATGGACCTCGGTAAATAGGGAAAAGAGTGTTTGGGCATAGGGGTCGAGGCCCCTCATGCAAGAGGAAAGTGCTTAGGTTTTAAGGTTTCTTTACTCGACTACCTCCAACCTGCCACTCCCGCCTTTTTTGGCGGGACAATTCCAGTGCCCACGCCATTACTCAAAACCCCTCTCATGCTCCCCCCTCGCCCGCTCTTCGCTCTTCTTCTCGGGATGTCATGCCTTCAGGGATGGGCCCAGGCTGCTCCCGCCCTTGGAGCCCCCCCAGTGCTGGCCCCGGCACCCAAACCAACCGATGCCTCCAAAAATGACGATACAGATGCCGAAACCATCATTTTAGCAGGTATTCCATCACTGAAAGACAGGGAGTCCATCCTGAGTTATGCCCGCCAAACGTACATCAAAGCGGACTTAATCAAAGACCCGACGATCAAACAGATGGTCCGGCTTGCCCTGACCAAAATCGAGGACCAGCCAGACAAAGTAGCCGCGCTTCGCCAAGAATACCTCAACCAGCTCGCAGAATACTTCACCAAGCAGGCAATGGAAGCCCAGGCCCTCAACCAGCAGGCCGACGCGCTGCGCTTGATAGAAGCCGCCGTGCGCCTCAATCCAGCCAACGCTAAGGCTAAACTATTCTACGCCAACTTCTTACATACATCCATGAATCGCACGGACGACGCGATTCAAACCCTTCGGTACGGGCTGGAGTTCCTTCCCATCGACGACGCGCTCACCAAGGATTATCTCGATCGATACTTCCAGCTACTCCAAGCACGGGAACGGGACCAAGAAGTCATCGACCAAGGCCTGAAGTTACTCCGCGACACCAAGAACGTGCCAGCCCACCTTCGCGAGTCGCTCTCCCTCGCGGTGGCCACCTCACTCTACTGGACGGGTAAATATCCAGATTCCGTTAACATCATAACAGCCAATAGGTTAGATGATAAACCGAGCGGTCTTTTACTCAAGGCCCGTGCTCTTTTCGAAGGGGGCAAGACCCTGGAATCCATCAGTTTACTGGAGTCGAAGACCTCCACCTTCAAGGGCAGCGCCCGGGATGCGGTCCTCTCCCAGTTGGCCCGCTTCCACATCCTCCTTGGCCAGTCCAAAATGGCCCTTGCCGTCACCGAGGAACGCATCGCCGCCGATGAGAAGGCTCCCTTCCCCCATATTCAGAAACTGCAGCTGCTCGACCGACTCCGCTTGAAGGATGATTTTGAAAAAGAGCTGCGATTCGTTTTTGAAAAATACGCCAGCAGCTCCTCCGCGATGATCGCACTCGCGAATTTCGCAGCGGAAAAAGGGTACACCAATCTGACCGTCGCCATCGCGACTTCGGCGGCCAATCATAATCTTGAGCGTGCGACTTTTGCCGCCCTCCACTTGGAGTCACTGCTCAACAGCGATGACCCAAACCAAGTGATCATCCAATACCAGCAGGTTGTCGCCGCGGACCGAGGCTTTTTCAAATCCAACGAGCCGATTGTGCAAGCCCTCCTAGGTATCGCCTATCACTCGCGCCGCAAACAGGACGCCGTCAGCGAAAAGCGTGACCACGACATCGGTGATCGTTACCTCACCGAGTTCCTGAAAGCGAAAGACCTCGGGCCCGAAGCCTATCGCTCCGTTGGCCGCCACCTTCGTCAAATCCGTGCCAGTGATTCAGCCGTCCGCATCCTCGAAGCCGGCGTCCTCGCCCATCCGCGACACTCACAACTTCGCGCCGATTATATCAGTGCGCGCATCCTCGCCGGTCAGACATCCGAATACGGCACCCGTAAATCCGTAGCCGATGAGCTGGAGCTACTTCTCAACATGCGTCGCCCTTCCCCGGTCGTCTGGCAGGACGCTGTGGCCTGGCTTCGCTCGGAATCAAAGCTGCCGGCTGAACGCGTTCGCCGTCTCGAAGCCAGTATGACCCCCTTGATCCGCAGTAACCTTGACGCCGAAGCCCTCGCTGGTCGCTGATTTTAAGATGTCCCTCGCCGCCAAGCGCGCAGAACTCATCGCCGAACTTGAGCCGTTCGCCGATCACCATGAGCGGTTCCAATACGTCATCGACCGGGCTAAGTCTTTACCATCGCTGCCAGCCGAACTGAAACTTGAGATATTTCTCATCGAGGGCTGCACATCGAACCTGTGGCTTATCCCGTCCGTCGAGAACGGCGTCTGCCGCTTTCGGTGCGATGCCGATTCATTGATCACCCAGGGCGTGGCCTCGCTGGTCTGCGAATTCTACGACGGCGAAAGCCCGCAGGCCGTGGCCGCAACGGATGCGGACTTTCTCGCCGCCGTCGGCATCACTCAGCATCTCTCACCTAATCGTCGCAACGGGCTAACAAACTTGGTCGGAAAGATCCGCGCCTTCGGTCGAACCGCATCAAATCACTGATAGGCCTCATCGGCGGCCCTAAAGAAAGGGTTGTTTCCGGGAAACGGATTTGCCCCGAAGACGCTTATCGAAACACTCTTGGCTGATGAGCTCGCCTGCCCGCACCGCACCCAATCGCCCCTTGTTCGGCTTGTGCCTGCTTGCGCTTCTATGGTCAATCTTGGTACTGCAAGCTGGCGGCTTCACGACCAGCATCCACGCAGGCATGGCGTTTCTCGACTGGCCGCTCTCCAACGGCTCTGTCAATCCACCCGGCTGGCTGACTGAAATCGACAAATTCGCTGAACACTCCCATCGACTCGCCGCGACGGGACTAGGCCTACTCGCCATCGCCATCGCGCTCGCGCACGCCGTACTCGAACCCCGTCGGCTCGTCCGCCGAGCCGCGTATGCACTCGTCGCACTCGTCGTCCTCCAAGGCGTCCTCGGCGGGCTCCGCGTGCTACTCGATAAACTAAACATCGGCGGCGATGGCAACTTCAAGGCTGCGGCCTTCGCAGTCGGACATGCGGTGAACGCTCAGCTGACCATCGCCTTGCTCGCCTTCATCGCGCTCACACATAGTCAGGCCTGGCAACAGTCCGCGAAGAGCGCCCCTAACGACGTCCGCCGCGGCGGCATCGCCGCCATCCTCCTCGTATTCACCGTCATCCTGGCTGGGGCCATCATGCGGCAAGGACACTTCACAGCCTGGGTCTCTGGCCCCCAAGAAGGGCTCTTCATCCCTTCCATCGGCACGGGGATTGTTTGGTGGATTAATTTTCTGCATCGGAGCGGCGCCGTCCTCGCCGGTTTTGCGGTGCTGGGATTCGCGGTGCAACTCGCCCGCCAGCGCTTTCCTCTGCTACGCTGGGCGTCACTGGTGGCACTGGTCACATTCCAAGTCTTCCTCGGCGTACTGAGCATCCAGCTACCACATAACCCGCACGTCCGCACGGTTCACCTCGTCGTCGGGGCGGCTCTCTTTTCGACACTCTGCGCAGCGGTAGCCCTGGCCTTCCGACGGGAAGGCCAATTCGCCGACGCCTAATCCGACTTTCCGATACACGGACGGATTTACCTTTAACCTTTCAGCCAAAACCGCCACCACCTCTGCATGAGCGAACGCGCTGGATCTTTGCCTGCCGCCTACTGGGAGCTGACCAAGCCCCGGCTATCGTTCCTTTCCGTACTCACTTCGCTCGCAGGCTACTTCTGCAGCGCCCCGGAACAACCGACCGACGCCAAGGTGCTCGTCTCGCTGGCCATCGGCACGGCCCTCGCCGCCGGCGGATGCGGCGCCATCAATATGTGGTGGGAGAGTGACGCCGACGCCCAGATGGAGCGGACGCGCAATCGCCCCATTCCGGCCGGCATCCTAAAACCCGGCGCAGTCCTTCTCTTCGGGATGCTACTGCTCTCGCTCGGCGTGGTTCTCGTCTGGAAAGGCACCAACCCGCTCGCCGGCGCCCTGACAGCCGCTACTGCGATTTCCTATCTCTTTTTCTATACGCCACTAAAGACGATGACGTCTTGGTGTACGCTCGTCGGCTCGCTGCCCGGCGCGATTCCGCCGATCATCGGCACCGCCGCCAAACTCGGCCACATCGACCCGATGGGCTGGTTGCTTTTCGGTCTCTTATTCTTCTGGCAAGTCCCCCACTTCATGTCCCTCGCGGTGATGTGCCGAGATGATTACGCCCGTGGCGGCTTCAAGGTCGCGACGGTCGACGACCCCTCCGGCCGCTCCGCCGCGCGCTGGGCGCTTCTGTTTATCATCCCGATGCTCTTCGTGGCCGGGGCCATCGCCACGAACTTTTTCCCCCACTGGACCAGCCCCTTTGTGTGGGTCTCCTTCCTGGCCGGAGCCTGGTTCTTTAAACTGACATTGGACTTCGCCGTGCCCGACCGGCGTGCCGCCGTCGCCAAGCCCCTGTTTCTGGCCTCGATTCTCTACCTGCCACTGGTCCTGTTGACTCTGACGCTCAACCGTCTTTTCTAAAGCGCATGGAAACGCGCGCCCAAAAGGCCCGCCTGCGCTCGGAACTCAAGGACCGCCGCACGGCCCTGACGCCCCGCGAACTGCAGGTCGCCGGCGACGCGGCCGCCCGCCTGATCACCCAATTACCGGAATGGAAACAAGCTAAGACGGTCTGCCTCTACGCTTCGTTTGGCGGAGAGCTTCCGACTGACGCCCTGATGATAATCGCGCTGCTTGAAGGTAAGCGGCTACTCCTTCCGCGCGTGACCAACAAGACCACCCTGGTTCTCCATGAGGTCACGGATGTCGCGATGCTTCAATCTTCCCGCCTAGGCATACGTGAGCCCAAGGCAACCGCCCCGATCGCCCCGCTTACGGAGGCCAGCCTTGTCCTGGTGCCGGGTCTGGGCTTCGACACCGCCGGGCGCCGTCTCGGCTTTGGCGGTGGATTCTACGACCGCCTCCTGGCTAAACCACCCCGCAAGACCTTCCTCCTCGGTCACGCCCACGCCTTCCAACTGGTACCGCGCCTGCCGGAGGAAGCCCATGATATTAAAGTTAAGGCAGTCGCCACCCCGCAGGGTGTGATTCGCTGCCGAGTGCGCTAGCAAGTTTGCCAAGCGGGCGGATTTGTGTCCGTTGGAGGGTCGCCGATGACCGCCCCCCGACCAGATGCCATTCGCCTCCGCGGCGTTCGCCAGAACAACCTGAAGGGCTTCGATGTCGATATCCCCGTCGGGAAACTCGTCGTGGTCACGGGACTCAGCGGCGCCGGCAAATCTTCGCTGGTCTTCGACACGCTCCACGCGGAGGGTCAGCGACGCTACGTCGAAACCTTCAGCCCTTACGTCCGTCAGTTCTTGGAACTACTTCCCTCTCCCGCCCTAGATTCAGCAGAGAACGTCCGTCCGTCCGTCGCCATCAAACAAGGCAACGCCGTGCGCACCTCCCGCTCGACGGTCGGCACGATGACGGAACTCTGTGATTGGTTTAAAGTCTGGTTCGCCCACCGCGCGGACCTGGTCGATCCCGCCAGTGGGCTCGTGATTGTCCCGCGAGGCCCGGACGCAGCCTGGGAAGATTCGCTCGCCCGCTTCACGGGCCAATCGCTCTCGCTCGCTTTCGCGGTGAGCAAACCAGAGACGCTCGGATGGAAAACTATCGCCGAAGAGTTCGCCCGCGCCGGCTTCAGCCGGGCCTTCGCCGGCCCACAACGCATTCGCCTCACCGAAGACGAGATCCCGGCCGACGCGAAAGAACTGCTGGTGATTCAAGATCGTGTGACCGTGGCGAAAGAACAGGCCTCGCGCTTCCACGAGGCGGCCCTCGCCGCATTTCGACTCGGCGGCGGACGCCTCCGCTTGCTCGATGATCAGGGCGCCGAACTCTCCCGCTATAGCGAAGCCCTGGAATCCCCGGTCGATGGTCGCAAGTTCCGCCCCGCCTCGCCGGCGCTGTTCTCTTTCAATTCGCCCGTGGGCGCCTGTCCGGAATGCCGAGGCTTCGGCCGGGTCATCGGTCTCGACTGGAATAAGATCATTCCGAATCCGGCGCTGACGCTCGCCGAAGGCGCCATCGCCTCTTTTCAAGGCACGGTCTATGGTGAGAGCCAGAAGGATCTCGTGCGCGCCTGCCGCAAGGCGGGCATCCCGCTCGATGTCCCATGGAAGAAACTCTCCGCGGCCCACCGCAAGTTCGTCGAGAACGGCGAGCCGGGCTACGTGCAGGGCGAATATGATTCGAAGTGGTATGGCGTCCGCGGCTTCTTCCGCTGGCTCGAAGGCACGACGTATAAGATGCACGTGCGTGTGTTCCTTTCGCGCTGGCGCGCCTACGAACAATGTCCGAAATGCCAGGGACGCCGCTTCCGCGAAGAATCCCTCGCCTGGCGCTGGCAGGCCAAGACACTGCCCGAACTTTACGCGATTCCCGTCACCGAGTTGCGCCGTCTGCTCGCGCCGCTCACCCCGAAGGATTCGCGCCACCCGGCCGACCACGCCCTGGAGGCCATCCTGGCGCGACTCGGCTACCTCGAAGCGGTGGGGCTAGGCTACCTCG
>CAIRLQ010000089.1 GCA_903879465.1 uncultured Opitutia bacterium
GGCGTCATCGCAGACTCCCTCAACGGCGGGTTGAAACGCGATCTCTCACTGGCATTCGAACTTACCGACCCCGAGTTCGCCGCGTCCGAATTCGGTGAAGGCATCCCCGACAAGAGCGATAAAAACAAGAAATGGGGAGCCGGTACCCACACCGAAAATGGCGTCGAAAATATTGCGGATTTTCCGGAAAAAATGATGCCTGTCATGGCTAATGGCGCTAACCCTATTTATGCTGCGCCGGTATTCAGTCGCACCACCGCCGACGGCAATCTGCGCGGGCCGAGCTGGTGGGCCTTGCGCGACTATCATCGACTTTACAGGCAGCTCGGCTGGACGAGCGCCAGCCCCACCGCCCGCAGCCTGGGCACGCCAAGCCTGAACGCCCGCACCCTCTGGCCCAACGTCTCTGCCGCCCACCCCAGTGGCACCCCGGCTTCCAGCGGCCTGCCTAACAACAATATCCGGGACCGGCTTTATGGCTATTCTGACATCTATAACGGCGACCTGCCGGCACCCATCAACCCGAACACTTCCGCCTACCTCAACGGCGATACCGGCAAAATCATCACGCGCCCCCTCAACTGCGCCGCTAGCCCTTACCTGCAAAAGTTATCCTTAGTTTTCAGCGTCAATAAGACAAAAGTCGTTACGACCACCATCACCCGCATAGGCCGGACGATTTACATCACCACCATGACGTCGTACCAACTGCTCCTTAACGTCACGCCCATCGTGGTTATCCATAACCCTTACAACGTGGCCATGACTTGGTCACCTACCACCAGCGGCACCCAAAACTACCCCGCCTCGATCTCCGTATCCAACATGTCAGGCTGGATTTTCCGGTTCACCCAGATGAATCCGGCAAATACGCCAGCGTATGTAATGGAAACACCCATCAGCGACTTCTTCAAAATTCAGGACGCGCTGTCCAATAATGACGATACCTTCCGAATCTACCTCACGCAGAGCCCCTCCACTAACATCACCCTGCAACCCGGCGAACTTCGGGTCTTCTCGTGCGCTCCTGCCAGCAAAACAACCACGACCCCCAGCTTCAAAAATATTTCCCAAAGCGTCTTGGTCGACAACAACTACGACACCCGCGGCGGCTTCTCCGGGACGGCAGGATTCGGCGACTCCATCTCCTGGACTGATGCGATAAATGACGGCCTGATTGACCCGTTTTCCCCCATTACTTTCGAAGTCATCCCAGGGGGAGATTTTCGCATCAGGCATAGCATCGCCTGCTGGCCGGGAGACCGAATTACCGCGGCAGACAACACCGAAAACTTTTTCCGGAACAGCAGTGAAGCGTCCGAAACCGTGGTCACTAACATCACCCCCAGCCTTTACCCGGTGCCACCGCCCCGATGGTATCAAAACTGGGACGCGGTCATTAACCGATACCCCAATGGTGCGGTGACCAGTACCTCCGCCCCGCTTCCACCCGATGTCGTCGCCGTTGTCGACGTATCTGCAAAGACAGCGGACGCCGTGGGTGCCCCCTTCCCCACATTCACACATTCAAACCCTATGGCCCCGACGAGGAGAGCAAGTGCCACCGGCCGCTCACTCCAAGATAGCGGCCTGGGGTTTAAGGGTGCATCGCCTAGCCTCCAATTTTCGCTCCACGGTGGCACTTGGGACACTGTCATAGAATTACCCACTACGACTTACGTACCGTCTAATCTGGTGAACAAAGTTACCTTCGGGGGGTACTCATCGGGCTCCGCCGGGAAAACCACATGCGTAATTCAATCGGAGATTCCACTCGTCCCGCCCACATCCTTAGCTCAATTCGCTCACGCCAACTTCGGCACCCGTGACCAGCAACCGCTGCTGAGCATCGGCAATAGCTTCGCCAGTCCGCTGATCTCCGCGCAACAGGTCATGCAAGATAATGGGCCTAACTGGACCGAATACGACCAATCCTACCTGCTTAACGCGAGCCTCTGGGATTCCTACTTCCTCTCCAGCGCTGCGCCGCAAATGAAGACCTCCAACGTGACGGCCGCAACGCCCACTCCGACCGACCCGAACTCCGCAAATAATACGCCCAACCCTCACACGAATGAAGCTAAATGGCTTTATGCGACGCCGTTGGAGGATCCGACAGGAACCATGCAGACCGTCATTAAGGATTTCGTCAATAACGGCATCCCGCTCGACAACCCTCGATTCACACTGACCCGCTCTAACCAGAGCTCCAGCGATACCGAAAAAGCCCTGACTAATCAC
>CAIRLQ010000090.1 GCA_903879465.1 uncultured Opitutia bacterium
CCGCTCTCCCTTCCGCGAACGCGGTGGTGACAGCGAAGGCGGCCAGGGCTAATCCCTGAGTTTGCACCCTCTAGCAAAGCCCCGGTTTTACCGGGGCTTTTTGTTGGAGTCGTCGATGAGCTGCCCCCACCAATGTTGCACCATTCTGCCATCTGCGCTCTCACGCAGGAGCCAGCGGTCGGTGTGCGGATGCTTTACGGATTCATTCGGAAAGTTTCCGTAGAGTGCCTTCATGTCGACATCGGCGTACGTCCAGCTCGGTGCACTCAATTGCGCGGATAGGAACGGCCGCACGGCGGGAGCGCCGCTTCCCTGGGTGATGAGCAAAGGTCGGCCTTGTAGTCGCTTCAGGCGGACGGCGGCTTCCTCCCGGTAGCGCGCCAGCGGCGAACCCCAATCAGTGCCTTTCCATTCGGTGACACCGTCAAAGTGATCATGGGCCCAGAGGCCGCACCAGAGCCGGGCGACTTCATCATCATGTAATCCGAGAAAGCCGACGCCAATCGCGCCACGCGAAAAACCGCAGAGCAGGACCTTGTTGGCATCGCCGCCGAACTCAGCGCAGATTCGGGGGATGTTGGTCTTCGCGTAGCCGATGGTGGCGTCGATGTCGCCCCACCAGGTGATCTCGTTCTTGTGGTGGTCTTTGGCGACGTAGGGCAGGATGACCCAGATAGCTTTCCCGCGTGATAGACCGTAACCGAGGGCCGCCCCTTCGGCTTGGCCTGTTGAGCCGGATCCCGGGTAATAGTTGCCAGTATATTCGGCAATGACCGGCCAGTGCTTGCCGCGGGCCTTCCAGTCGGGCGACCAGTCATCGGGCAACGCAATCAGGTGATGGACCTTGGTGCCGGCGTATTCCGCGGTGACCACGGTGGCGCGTTTACCTGGCTGCGGAGCGCCTTCGGCCAACGGGGGCAACGCGAGATCGGCGCCGTGCAGTGACGTCGCCAAGGTCACTAGGAGCAGGGCGAAGCGCATGGCGTGGTCAGGACAATTTATTATCGACGACCTGGGAGCGACTCCAGAGGTCGTGCCAGGCTCGCTTATCCCGGCGGAAGAGCGGCACATGAAAATTCACGATGCCGAGAATCATGAAGAAAGGGTTGGGTAAGGCGAAGAACGCGGCCTTCCAGGCGGAACGTAGGAGCGAACTCATGAAGCCCGGGGCTTCCGCCTCGGGGAGCTGGATCGTCCGCAGGTTGAAGATTAGCTTTCCGAGCGTCCGTCCCTTGAGTTGCCATTCCTGCAGCGTGAGCAGGAGTAGCAGGGTGACGAATGTGACCGTACCTTGGAAGTTAATCCAGATTTCGGCCGCCTTCAGGTCGGCTTCTTTCGGATGCAGGACCATGTCGAAGACGGCTTGAAGATCACGCGAGTTTCCTGACTTGAGCGCCCGCATATATTGGTCGGCCATCTTGTGCGTCCAGGTGTCCGTCGCTTGTCGTGCGGCTAACTCATCGGGGCCGGCCAGTAATCCCGACAAAGCCCACCCGAGAAAGAGCAGGGGGATGATGTCCGCTAGGCAGGCCAGCGTGCGCCACCAATATCCCGCGGGGGGAGGCGGGATCGGGGGAGGGTTAGCCACGGGCTTGGGCGCGCTCGCAGGCGTCGAGCGTGTTCTTC
>CAIRLQ010000091.1 GCA_903879465.1 uncultured Opitutia bacterium
CTCCGTTCCCCTTTTTCCTCCACCACTCTCCTTCAATCGTCTCCATGAAATCCGAACTCCCTTTCTTCCGCGAAGATATCGCTCTTAAAAACGCCGTACGCGCCCCCGCCAGTGCCAAGCCTCGCTTCAATTGGCGCGAGTCGCTCCCGGCCCTCGCTGTTGGCGCCACCGAGCCCGCTGTCACGGGCATGGACGCGGCTCAGATCGCCGACATCGTCGGTGCCGCTCTGACCGACCTCTTGGTCGCTCGTCAGGAGCAGGATATTTACACCGAGTCCAACCGTCAGTTCGTGGCCGCCGTCGCCAGCGAAGTGGCGCGTCAGCTTTCCCATACGTCCGGCGTCAAGGTCGGCGAATCCCTCGTGCTTCAGGCCATCGAAGACGCGCTCGTCCGCTACAATCGTCACGACGTCGCGAAGAGCCTCCTGTTCTCCCGGACGACTGCTGGTTCCGATCCGGTGGATCTGGTTGCCGTCACCACCCGCCTGATGCGCCGCAACGGTCAGATCGTGCCTTGGCTGCCCAATAAGATCACGGTCGCCGTGCGCATGGCCTTTCTGTCGCTTGAGCAAGATCCCGCCCCTTCGGAGCGTGTCGCCGCTGGCGTGACCCGCCGCGTGGCCGATCTTGGTCAGAACATCATCGGCATCGAGGAAGTCCAGGATCTCGTCCAGGAGGAGCTGATGCGCCAAGGGCATTTCAAGGTCGCTCAGAGCTATATTCTCTACCGCGCCTTCCGCACCCGTAAGCGCGAGGACGAAGCCTCCCTTCCTCCCGTCGTCGACGACCGTCAGGAGTCGATGATCCTCATCAAGAGCGCCGACGGTACGACCTACTTCTGGAACGGCGACGAGTTGCGCAAGCGCATTGCCTTCGCTTCCGCCGGTCTCGAACTCGTCCGTACGAGCGAACAGATTGAATCCGAACTGCGCCGCGGCATCTTCAATGAGATCTCCGAGGCCGACTTGCGTAAGACCATCGAACTCAACGCGAAGAGTCTCGTCGAAGTCGACGCCGACTTCGCGAAGTTCGCCGCACGCATCTGCCTATCCTATATCTACGAGGAAGTCCTCGGCTGGAGTATCGTCCGCGACGGTGTCGCACAGCTCCGCGAATTCCACCGCGCGAAGTTTGCCGCCTACGTCGAACGTGGTATCGCGATCGGCCGCCTCTCCCCAGAGCTCCGTAAATATAATCTCGCGAAGCTCGCCGAGGCCCTGGACCCGATGGCCGACATGGAGTTTGAACTGCTGGGCGTGCAGACGATGTACGACCGCTACCTGATCATCGACAAGACGGTGAAGCCCGCCCGCCGCTTGGAGACGCCTCAGTTCTTCTGGATGCGCGTCGCGATGGGCCTCTTCCTGAAGGAACCGCAGAATCGCGAGGAGTGGGTCATCCGCCTGCACGCACTCTACAAGTCGCGCCGCTTCTGCAGCTCGACCCCGACGCTCTTCAATGCCGGCACGCTTCACAGCCAGCTTTCCTCCTGCTACCTATATCAAGTCAACGACACGATCGAATCTATCATGATTCGCGGCATCGCGGAGAACGCCTTCCTCTCTAAGTGGGCCGGCGGCCTCGGCGGTTCCTGGACTTCCGTGCGCGGCACGGGCTCCTACATCAAGGGCACCAACGGAGAATCGCAGGGCATCATCCCTTTCCTCAAACTCCATAACGACCAGCTTGTCGCGGTCAACCAGGGCGGTAAGCGCCGCGGTTCCGGCTGCGCCTACCTCGAGACTTGGCACAACGATATCGAGGACTTCCTCGAACTGCGTAAGAACACCGGCGACGACCGCCGCCGCACCCATGACATGAACACGGCGAACTGGATTCCCGACCTGTTCATGAAGCGCCTCAAAAACCGCCAGGGTTGGACGCTGTTCCTTTCTAACGAGGCTCCCGATTTGCACGAAACCTTCGGCGCCGACTTCGAGAATCGTTACGTCGCTTATGAGGCTCGCGCCAAGAAGGGCGAGATTTTCGGCAAGGAAATCCCGGCGCTCGAGCTCTGGAAGAAGATGCTCGGGATGATCTTCGAGACCGGCCATCCTTGGATTACTTTCAAGGACCCCTGCAATATTCGCTCCCCGCAGGACCATGTCGGCGTCATCCACTCGTCCAATCTCTGTACGGAGATCACGCTCAATACGAGCGCCGAGGAGACCGCTGTCTGCAACCTGGGCTCCGTCGTCCTCGACTCCCACCTCAAGGCCGATGGTAGCATCGACCATGCGATGCTGCGCGAGACGGTTACGGTCGCTGTGCGCGCCCTCGACAACGTCATCGATATCAACTTCTACCCACCCAAGGCCGCTGAAGTCTCTAATCTGCGCCACCGCCCAGTCGGTATGGGCGTGATGGGCCTCCAGGATTGCCTCTATCGCCGCGACATCTCCTTCGCTTCCGATGCGGCTGTCGAGTTCAACGACGAGATTATGGAAGCCGTCGCCTACTACGCGTACGACACTTCCGCTGATCTCGCCGCCGAGCGCGGTACCTATAGCTCTTACAAGGGCTCCAAGTGGGACCGCGGACTGCTGCCGCAGGACACCGTCGACCTCCTCGAGAAGGAGCGCGGTGAGCCCATTGAGGTCAAGCGCGGCGGGCTCATGGATTGGGCCCCAGTCCGGGCCAAGATTGCCAAGAGCGGCATGCGGAACTCCAACGTGCTTGCCATCGCGCCGACCGCCACGATTTCCAATATTGTCGGTAGCTCTCCTTGCATCGAGCCGACCTACAAGAACCTCTTCGTGAAGAGCAATCTCTCCGGCGAGTTCACCGAGCTCAACGGCTACCTGGTCCGCGATCTGAAGAAACTCGGCCTCTGGAGCACGAAGATGATGGAGCAGGTGAAGTACTTCGACGGCGAGCTGCAGGACATCCCCGAGATCCCTCAGGTCATCAAGGATAAGTATCTGACCGCCTTCACGATCGAGAATAAGTGGCTCATCGACGCCGCCGCTCGCCGCCAGAAATGGATCGACCAGGCACAGTCGCTGAACCTCTTCCTGCCGACGCCTGACCTGAAGATGCTTTCCCATATGTACCAGTACGCCTGGCGGACTGGTCTCAAGACCACCTATTACCTCCGTACGCTCGGTGCCTCCAATATCGAGAAGGCGACGGTTGAGAAGGCTGCCAAGAAAGAGGAGTATACCGCGGAAGAAGTGAAGGCGTGCTCCCTCGAGGCCATGCGTAACGGCGGCACTTGCGAAGCCTGCCAGTAAGGCTGACCGGAGTATCGAGTTTCGAGTATAGAGTATCGGTGGTTTGAAAAGGGCGTCCGTAAGGACGCCCTTCTTGTTGGGGTAGGGGCGCGGCGGCTTCGCGACCGTGCCTCCGACTGTCTCTCTGCCGCGCCCAACCGATAACCGCCAACCGCTGTTACCTGTTTGGGTAGGGCGGTCATTGTCATGGCCGCCGTTCGCCGCGGCACGTGCGGATTGCCAGGTTGGGGCGCCACTGCGTGGCGTCCGTTCGTCTCATATCGTGCGAGGCAGATCTGCTTGGCTATTCTCACCGACTTTGGTCAACGGACGCGCCGCAGTCGCGCCCCGCCCTCAAGCCCTAGCTAAATATCCGGTCTCCGGTTTCCCTTTGCGCCCCCTGAATGTTTTCCTCCTGTTCTCTTTTCCTCCGGCCCTCTATCTTGCCCCTATGTCCTCGCTGCTCACTTCTGCCGGTACGGTGTGCATCCTCAGCCGTGAGGAATCCTTTGCTGAGCTAGCCGACCGCATTAATGTGCTGGCGGCGCGCGGTCCGGCGAGCGTCGGCCTCAGCGGCGGTTCCACGCCCAAGGCATTCTACGCCTGGGCCATCCAGACCAAGGCTCTTTCCGCCACCGCAATCGAGCGGATCGATTGGCATGTGAGCGATGAGCGATGCGTTCCGTTATCCGCCGATGATTCCAATTTCGGCCATGCGATTCGCGGAATGCTGGATGCGCTCGGTGTCTCGCCGACCCGTCGCTTCCCCTGGCCAGTGGAATTAGCTCCGGCCACGGCGGCGGCGGCTTACGAGGCTGCTTGGTTGCAGCGATCGCCCTCCAAGACCTTTGATCTCTGCGTCCTCGGATTGGGGGACGACAGCCATATCGCCTCGCTCTGGCCGCAATGCCCCTTGATTGGCCAGCAGGGCGGCCCTCGCTTCACCGCCACGGAGTGGCCGGGGCGCGGCTGGCGCCTGACCATCACCGAGGCGGGCCTCGCCCAATGCGCTGCCATCGTCGTGCTCGTTGCTGGTAAGGCTAAAGCCCCGGCGATGCTCGCGATCGCCTGCGGTGATTACGATCCGCTGACCCATCCGGGGCAGGTCTTACGTGCCCATGCGCACAAGGTGACCTGGTTGGTCGACCCATCCGCCGCCGCCTCGCTTTGAAGAGGAGGCTTATTTCGGTGCCGGCCGCTCGGCGGACTTCTTCGATTCCTTTGGCTCCGCTTTCTTGGCCGGGACGACCTCCTCTTCCGGCTTGGGCTGAGGATGGTCTTCGATGTGGTCGATGAGGGCATTAATACGGTATCGCGCTTCATCAGTGGCGTTGGGAATCTCGGACACAAAGTACAGCCGACGGGCCCGATGATCTACGACCATGGGTGAGCTGACGAGCGAGCGGGGTTCTCCGTCGGCTTCGATCGCAGCGAGTCGGAAGTTCACCACCTGCCGGGCGGTGAACGGATTCGCCACTTTGCCTCGCTGACCGGGTTGCGCGAAGAAGACGGTGCCATCGATGTTGCAGCCAATTTTCGCCTTGGTGTAATTGAAGATGTGGATTGTACCGTAGGGGAAGGTGGTCACGCCGATATCGAAGGTCTTCACAATGGCGACCGGCTTGTCCGGCGCGAGCATCAGGAGGGCAAGGATGTCGGTGTCCGTCTCGCTGATGGTGAAGTTCGCAAACGGAACCCATTCGTCCGTGGTCACCGGCTTGCCCTTCTTGTCTGTGGTCGTCACCTTGGTCTTACGACCGATGACGACGTTAGGCTCGCCGGTATACTCCAAGGGCCGACCGATGGTCATGGCCTGAAGGTAGATGGGCTGGAACTCTTTCTCGATGAGGATACCCAGCTCAAGCGATTCGCCTGGTTTGAGGTTTGGCTCCGCCCACCAAGTGATATTAAGCGCATACACGTGCGGTTGCGGCTTATTCTTGGGGTCTTTCTTGCCATCGGATTTAGCTTCGGGCTTGGCCGGAGCGTCCGCCGCTTTCTTCGCTTCCTTGCTGTCGAGCGCCGGCAAGCGAAGGGTGAAGGCGGAGAGCAATAGCCCCGCCAGAATGGTCCTTAGGATCATGAGAGAATCAGATTTCGTTAGCGTTCAGCCAGCGGACGTTGGTCGTCTTGAAGCGTCGTCCGAGGAGGCGGTTGATCGCCCAACCGTCGATTTCGGCTTGGGTGGCTTTGGTCGATCCGGTGCTGGGCAGGCCGCCGAGTGCGCCATCGCTGTTGACGCTTTCGTAGAAATCCACGATCGGATCATTGTCGTAAGCCAGCGGGTCGGGCGTCGTGGTCGGACGGTAGAGAAGTTTCCGTCGATTCGCTTCTTCGTAAGCCGGTCCTCGGGGCGAGGCGGCGATGTAGTACGGGGTCCGCTGGACGACAAGCTCGACCCAGGCGCGTCCGATGGAGTTACCCGCATTGTCGAGGGCTTCGCCGTAGGCGCGGATGGTGAATGTATCCGAGCGGGCTGTCAGATTTGGGCCGACGGAATTAAGAACGTCCATCTGCGAAATCAACTGGGGTGCGCCGAGTCCAGCTACCGCACTCGTGGTGATCGATGTCTCTGGGCTCGATGCTCTATCCGCAGCGGTTTTATACACCCCAGTTCTGTCCATTGAATTGAGACTCGGGAAACGCGGGGTCGGTAGCGGGGGGTTGGGGCTGCCCGGAAGCTGTTTCGAGGTTACCCGGGTCACCAAGCCCGGCTTTTTAAGCAGGAAATCCCAGGCTCTGAACTGATAGTTGGTCGCATCGGGGATGCCGTTAGGGTCCGTATAGTCGGGTGCAGCCGGGTGGGCGAAGGTGCCGGCGGGAGAACTCCCGCTGGCAGAGCCGCCCGCGGCGGTGATTGCGGTATTATTAATCGTCGACTTATCAATGGCCGCTTGCAGGGCTCCTTTCAGCCCGTGGTTGGAGGCGAGAAGCCGGCGGTTGACGAAATCTGCCAGCGACATGAATGGTCCGCGGTCCCGTACTTCCTTCACGACCAAGCCGGCCAACTCTTCGATTTCAGCATCGGTGAGTTCGCGATAGCTGTTCCAAGCATTCTGATTCGAGCTCGGCATGAAGTTGCGGGCAAAGCGGCTGAGGACGGTCCCGGTGGTGGTCGTTCCATCGGGGATGGTTTGTCCTCTGAGTCCAGAGAGCACCGCTTTCCACGCCTGCGTGGAGGTGGAGTTCACGTTGAAGCCGCCATCATACAGGGAGTTGCGCGCCAGGTAGCCGGGGTGAGGGAATTCGGTGGCTTGGGGGAAGATTTTGGCGTCCGCCGCCGGCAGGAGGTCGGGCAGGTAGAGCATGCGCTTGTTCGCAAGCGGGTTGTAGCCGGCGTTGAGCGCATCCTTGATCTCGCTGAAAGAACTTCCGGTCAGGGATGAATTGCCCGTGGCCTTCTTGAGTGCGTCCAACTGTTGCGTGGCGACGGTGGCATCGATGGGCAGGTCAGGTCCGCCCGGGTAATTAACCTTGTAGGCCGGAAATGAATAGGAAGGGGCCTGAAGGTTCAGCCCGCTGAAGTAGAAGCCGTCCCACAGCGCGAGGTTCGCGGCGAAAGCATGGTCGGTGCGGACTTGGGCGTAATTACGAATCGGCCGCGTGCCTTCGACTTTTCCAACATAGCCGTGCTCAGGCACCGGCACGTCATCGCCGCTGAGGTAATCCTTGGGGCCGGGCCAGTCGGTGATTTTCGTGAGGTCCGAGATACCCGGATTCGCAAAGGATGAGCCGACGGTGAAGTCCGCATCGGTGATGACCTGGGCGGCCCCGACAGAGCCGAGTTGGGCGAGGGAGAGCAGCGGGCGACGGGGGACGGGGAAAAGGATCACGTCGGATCGCGTGGAGACCCCGGAAGGGGCGATGCTCTTACCCCAGTAGGCATTTTGGCCACCGGAAGAAACCTGCAGGTTGCCGAAGGTGCCGGCACTGTAGTCCAGCTGCTTCTCCGATAGGACCCAGCCAATCGGGGTGTGGGACTTGCCGTCATAGGCATAGAGGTGGGCGGACTGGGGGCGGATGCTGAGGAAGTAGGGCGTCATCGGGGCGTTCAACATCTCCGCCGGCGTGCGCAGGGTGTCGACGTTGTTGCTTCCGGTCCAACTGTAGGGAGTCACGATTTCGTAATTTTTGGCTCCCGAGAACGTGGTATCTTTATTCAAGGGATACCACTTGTGGCCGGCATCACTCGTCATGTCCGCCGCGCGGAGGACGAAGTCTGATATGAAGAATTGTTGCTTCGTGCCAGAGGTTCCCGGTGATGTCCGGATGACGCCGGCCACGCGGTCTTGTAGCGTGTTGGCTCGTGAGCCCGTATTTTCGATATAGCCATATTCCGGATCGCCGCCCGGGTTATTTGTACCGAGAATCTTGATTTGTGCGAGTGGGCCAACAGTGGTTGAGGAGGTGCCAACAGATATGCCATCATTGCGACCAGTAATCCCAGTTGGCACTCGGTAATCAGGATCCGGCGGCGTCAAACCTTTAAACTTCAGCATCCAGTCCTGGTTGGTGACCGTGATATTGCTGGAAAAAGCATTATCATTACCGTACATCGGCCAACCAGCGGTCATCGCGTGGAAGCTGAGCAGGAGGGGCTCGTCCACCTGATGAAATCCGCCGGCGGTCTCGGTGCCCTCATACTTGACGGTGACGAGTGTGTTGGCTGCGGCACTGCTGTAGTCGGGGGCGCCAAACCAGCGCCGGTCGACGTTGAGCGCGGTGCCCGCATAGTCTTTATTGCCCAGCAGGTAGAAGTTCCACACCTGGTGTCCGCCGAGGTTGGTGTTGCCCGCGCGTTTTCGAGGGAAGATGGGAGGGGCTCCGCTGGTGGGGGGGGCGTCGAAGGGGGTTTTCGCGTAGGGATAGGCTTCTTCACCGACGACGCATCCGTCGTAACTGAACCCGCCGGAATTGCGCATGGTAAACATGAGGGACTGGTAGCTCCCGGTCGCCATGGGGAAACTGCCGATGGCGGCCGCTCCATAGAAATCGATGATTCTTTTCAGATCAACGGCGGAACCATCCCACCCCTTCAAGGCGTCATGAATGTCGCGCTGAGATTGCACCCGCGACCACAGCCAGCCCACCCAATTATAATCAATGGGGGGGGTCGCTGGAAGGTAGTTGGTGCAGTAATCTCCAATAAACTTCACGTCAGGCAAGGTAGCCATCGCTGATGCAAATACGGGAGAAGAGGTCCCTAGGGGCATCGGCGAAGGGGAGAATCCCCATGTCCACAATCTTGAATCATGCGTCGTCGCGACAGGGTATTGCGTCAGGTTCGTATCCATCTGCTGTAAGATAGTAGTTGAGCTAGTTGCGCGAACTCGGACGTTGGCAAATGGGGTCATTTTGTAGACCGCCGTGGCACCGAAATTGAAACCCTCGGCGCCCGGCAGGGAGGTGTTGCTGGCTCGCGTGGAGGTGTAATTCGCCGCGGCGTCGTATTTCGAGCTCAGTACCTTTACTTCTCCTGGTTCTAAGCGGAAGACCTTGCCGGTTCCCTTGCTGACTCGGAAACTAAAGGAGCGGTTTTCGTAATCCCCGTCGCCGAGGGCGACTTCTCCGAGCAAGAGATCCCGGCTGACTCGTAGCAGTCGCTGATTGATTTGAGGGGTGGCCACCGGGACCGGGTTGAGCGGGCCATATGCCTTGTTGGGGTCGTAATATTGCGGACTAGTCGAGTCGAACGTCCAGTTCTTGAGGCTAATATCGAAGATGAACGGGACCGACGGGCCATTGGTGACCATCGCGATACCTTCGAATTCGATTGGGCAATCGTAGGGGTTGTAGACGACGATGACGGGATCGACGGCCACGCCGATGGTGCCTCCGAGATTAGCGGCGGTCTTCCCTTCGTAAACTCCCGAGAAAATCATCGAAAAACGAATGATCGAGGGCGTCAGGCTCATGGCGGTGGGCCAGGGGCGCGTGGAGAGCGCCTGCGTGTTCGCAGCGGCGGAGTAGAGGAGTGAGGCGCTCGGTTTAGCTAAGCCGGTTCGGTCGAAATTTGTCACACCGGTCGCATACCTATTCGGGAGAATGAACGGGTAGCGCAGCCGCTGTTCGCCTTGGAAGAGAGGCGCATCGGAGGGGGCGCTCAAATTATTGCGGTAGAAATATTTTCCGGCGCCAACGGCGCTGCCATCCGCGAAGAAATTATCCGGAAGGCGGCCCCCGCCCGTGGCGCCAGGGACGGCGCTCATTTTGGGATAAACACTGGCGCCGTAGGGAATCCGGGCAGCCATCGGCTCATTCCTGTTGCCCGAAGCGAAGCTGAGCGGTTCGACGCCGCGGGCAATCAGGGCGCCATTGACGGGCGCGACTTGACCACGGTTGGCCGTAGCGACCGAAACCGAGCAGGCTTCGATCTCTTTCTTGTACATACGATAGAAGTTTCGATACAAATCCCACGTCGGCCCACGGGTGATGCGCCCTGAAAGATTTTCAATGGCGGTAGGCGCGAGTTCGGCCCAGGGGTAACTGTTGATACGGGCATTCGAGCCAGTCAGGCTGACGCCGAGGGCGTTATTACTGATTTCGGTGTTCGCCGCTTCGCGGGCGGTGTTGAAGAAGGCTGAGCGTAAAGGCGCTTCGTAGACGAAGCCCATGCGTTCCGGCACTTCACTCGTGCCTGTCACTGAGCCCGACGTGCTCGCACTGGTGGGCGGGGTCCCGCCGTTTTGGGAAAGAAGCACATTGTAGGAAGTGCCGAGAAGTCCCTTCGTGTAGCGGGGGGCCCATTCGGAAGCGCGTGGGGAACCGGCCAGAAGTTGGCTGTCGGTGCCGATGGCATCGGTCATGTTGGGGCGGTTGTAATCGAGATCCACGGCGTAGCCCAGATCGTTGCCGCTGGAGTTCACGTTACTGGGGGCGCCGTGAAAAAAGGACTGCTTGCGGCGGTTTGCCGATGTCGTTGCGGCCGAGTTTTTCTGCAAGGGGTAGACTTCGACGCCACGATACATCGAATACGGCATCTCGAAGGCGGTGGAGAGGTCGGTTTTGGCGCCGCCGTTATAGGTGTCGGTGAGGGTGGAGTACGACCAAGTGGTAAGGTCGTGCCAGAGCACCTTTGTCGCATCGGTCATGGCCTGACCGGCGGCGGAGGTGCCGCCCATCTTGGCTGCCCAGGCGGAGAGGCCGGGAATGCCGATGACCTTGGCGAGCTGGAAGGCCGAGGCATCGCCAGCGTCGCTGATGTCCTTGTTGCGCCACGTATCGAAATTAAAACCAGCGGGGAGGATGCCCTTGTTGTTGGTGCCTTCCTTGATTTGTGCACCCGCGCCGCCGATGGTGCCAATCGAGTTGCGCATCGCCGCCGACGCCGCGAAACCTTTATCCCAGTCTGTGGCCGCGAGGGAGGTGCCGCCGCCGTTGTTATTACCGTAGGCGTCCGGGAGATTGACCTTCGCTTTTACGCCTTCGTCGCCAATCCAGAAGGCGTAGCGGCCATTGACGCCGAGGGAGTTGATTCCGGCGGGGAAGGCGGGTCCGGGCATGGGCTGGGGGCGTGCGTCCACGGCACCCATGTAATTGCGCTGCAGTGAAGTTAAGCCAGCGGGGAGGTTGACCGTGCCGTAGGAGACGAGCGGCACAATCTCAGTCGGTGCACCGATGGCCGTCGCCAATTGATTGATAAGCGTCTGGCCGATATAATTAGCGCTGGTGTCATCGATGTTGTCGCTGCCGCTGCCCATATTCGCTTTTCTCCGCTTACCCGTGGTACCGCCATCATTGGTAAAAAAAGTGGCGTTAGGCACGTAGTTGATCGGGGCGCCCGACAGTTCCAGATCTGTACTCTTGGTGACATCCCACGGCGAAGCCAGCCAGCCCAGGAAGAGTCGCGACTCGTTAGGGTTGGTGACGTCCCAGTCCCGGACGGCTGTGCTATTGACGCCGCCCGTGGCCCAGAC
>CAIRLQ010000092.1 GCA_903879465.1 uncultured Opitutia bacterium
CTCGGTAACGTCTGCACCCGCTCCTGCACCTTCTGTGCGGTCCTCTCCGGCCGCCCCAGCGAACTCGATCTCGGCGAACCAGCCCGCGTGGCCGAATCTATCGCCCAGATGAAGTTGCGCCACGTGGTCATCACTTCCGTGGCCCGCGACGACCTAAAGGACGGCGGTGCTTCCGTCTGGGCCGCGACCATCCGCGCGACCCGCCATCGTAATCCGACGACAACAATTGAAGTCCTGCCCGCCGACTTCCGCGGCGAGCAAGTTCACCTCGACACCCTGCTCGACGCCCGCCCCGATATTCTTAACCACAATCTCGAGACCGTCGAACGCTTGCAGCGCCCGGTCCGCAAGACCGCCCGCTACGACCGCTCCTTCTGGGTGCTGAAGCACGCCAAGTCCCGCGACTTCGTAACCAAGACCGGAATCATGCTTGGCATCGGCGAGCGTAAGGAAGAAGTCGCCCAGCTTATTCGCGACATCGCCGCCGCCCAGGTCGACATCCTTACCATCGGCCAATACCTTTCCCCTAGCAAGGAACACGCACCCATCGATCGATGGGTGCACCCCGATGAGTTCGCCGGATGGAAAGCCCTTGCGCTGGAAGTCGGCGTGAAGCACGTCGAATCCGGTCCGCTGGTACGCTCCTCTTACAAGGCCGATGAACAGGTCACCAAGTTCAGCCTGATGGATCGCCGCCAGCGACCCGCCCGCTAAGCCGTGGAAGGCCTGCCTCCTGTCGATTTCCGCGGTGAGCTCAACGACGAGCAATACGCCGCGGTAACCTCGCCTCGAGGGCCCGCACTCGTGCTGGCCGGCGCTGGCTCAGGAAAGACCCGCACCCTCACCTACCGGGTCGCTTGGCTTTTGCATCAAGGCGCCCGCCCATGGGACATCCTACTCCTGACCTTCACCAATAAATCGGCCAAGGAGATGCTTGAGCGCGTCGAAGACCTAACCGGCGTACCGCGAGGGCAATTCTGGGGTGGCACCTTTCACTCCATCGGTCAGCGCATCTTGCGCCGTAACGCAGCTGTCGCGTCACGCTCGCCCGACTTTACGATTCTCGACCAAAAAGAATCCGAACAGTTGTTTTCCGAAATCGTCAAGCAGCTCGACGGAGCCTTCATCAAGGATAAGACCAACCCGAAGGCGGCGGTCATCCTCGACGCTTATTCCCACGCCCGTAACACCCTGCGGCCATTGGAAGAAGTCCTCACCGAGCGCCTCGACTGGATGAAAGGTGGCCCGGAGAAGCTCCTGCAGTTCTGCAAAAACTACGAGGCAGCCAAGAAAGAGCGCAATCTGTGCGACTTCGATGACCTACTGGCACTCTGGCTACACGTCCTTGAAAACGACCCAGCGGCTCTCGCTCATTATCGTCAACGCTTCCGGCACATTTTGGTCGACGAGTTCCAGGACACGAACCGACTCCAGAGCCGCATCATCGACCTACTGGCCAGCGAACATCAAATCATGGCCGTTGGCGATGACGCGCAGTGCATCTATACCTGGCGAGGCGCGGACTGGGAAAACATCGTCGCTTTCCCCAATCGCCACCCCGGGACGCTGATTCATACGATTGATACGAATTACCGCTCCACCCCGGAGATACTGGCCTTCGCGAACGAGATTCTCAGCCACCGCCCCAAGATCGAAGGCTTCGACCGGCGCCTGAAAGCCGTCCGTACCCGCGGCCCACAGCCGACCGTCTTCACCGTCGGCGACACCTCGCAGCAGGCCAAACTTGTCGGACGTAAGATCCTCCAACTGCATCAGGACGGGCATGCGCTCGCCGATATCCACGTCCTCTATCGCGCCCATTATCAATCCCTCGAACTGCAGATGGAGCTGAACGCGCTGGGCGTACCCTTCGTCATCACCAGCGGACACAAGTTTTTCGACCTGATTCACATCAAGGACATTCTCGCGCACCTGCGCTTCGTCTACAATCCTCTGGACCAAGTCGCGCTCTCCCGGCTACTTTGTCTGCTACCCAAGGTCGGCCCGGTTGCCGCGGAGAAGATCAGCAAAGCCGCCCGCGAAGTCGACCAAGCCCAGGGGCGCGGCATGGTCCGGGCCCTGCGCGATGATGCCGTGTTTCGACGTGTTCCGGAATCCGCGAAGGATGATTTCAAAGATCTCACCATCACGCTCGAGGATATGCTCGAAGGCCTCGAAGCCGCCAAGGCCAAGCCCAGTCCCGCCGCACCCGCGCCGGACCTTTTTGTCGCCGCCGCCGACGCTAACTCCATCAAAGTCGCACGCACGCCGGCCGAAACCGTCCGCGTCTGTATCGAGGGTTGGTACGGCGGCTTCATCAAAACCATTTTTCCGGATTGGCGCGAACGGGAGCAAGATCTACAGGGCCTGATCGGCTTCGCATCGAAATTCGAAGATATCGGTGACCTCGTCGCCCAAGTCGCACTCTTAAACGGGGAATCCTCGGACAAGAAAGCCGAACCAGAGGAGGACATGCTGCGCCTGACTACCATCCATCAGTCGAAGGGGCTGGAGTTCCCCATCGTCTTTCTCTTAGGCGTGGCCGATGGCCTCCTCCCCCTCACGCGTGCTATCGAAGAAGGCGATGTCGAGGAGGAGCGGAGGCTATTCTATGTCGCCTGCACCCGGGCTGAGAACATGCTGTTCCTTTTTGCGCCCCGTTTTGCGGTTTCAGGCGAAGGCTATCGCCCCTTGGACCCGTGCCGTTTTCTCGAAGAAATGAGCCCAGATTGTTACGAATTGGCCGATTATGCCCATCGACGGCTCTGAGTCGCTTATGACATGCCGGCGGGGGTAGGTGCTTGCCTTTACCTTGGGCGGGCATTTATGACTCCACGCAAACTTTCCACGCCATCGCCA
>CAIRLQ010000093.1 GCA_903879465.1 uncultured Opitutia bacterium
CTTCGGCCTCAAGGGCCTGGATAACGAGTGCGGCGGCATCTATAAGAACAGCGCCCCCAGCGTAAACATGTGCTTCCCGCCCCTGCAGTGGCAGACCTACGACATCGATTTCACCGCCGCCAAGTTCGACAAGGACGGCAAGAAGACCGGCAGCGCCTTCGTCACGGTCCGTCACAACGGTGTCGTCGTGCAGGACAACCTCGAACTTAAGGGCGCGACCCCCGGCGGCGCGTTCAAGACCGAAGTCCCCGCTCCCGGCCCCTTCTACCTGCAAGGCCACGGGAATCCCGTCGTCTACCGCAATATTTGGGTGGTGGTTAAGTAAAGTTAAGGGGTAGGGATAGGGGTTGGGGTAGGACGATTCAGCTAGCAGCCCCCTGCTAGCTCTCCCTTTTTACGCCCAGACGTTATCTGATACCGCAGGGCATCCCAAGCGACTTGCCTATCACTACCCATCCCCCTACCCCTACCCCAGTCATGCGTCTTTTTCTACTCTTAGTCGCGTCCTCCCTCTTCGCCGCGGAATTCAAGATTAAGCCAGGCGAAGACCCGCAGGCGGTTCTCGATGCGGCCGCGCCCGGCGATAAGCTCACCTTCCTGCCGGGCCTCCACCAGCACGGCCTCACGAAGCATCGCGCAATTCTCTACGTCGACAAGTCCGTCGAGATTGAACTCATGGCCGGCGCGACCCTCAAACTCGCCGACGACTTCTGCAAGTTGGAGAAGGCTGGCGAGATCACGACCGACCAAGACGCCGGTAAGAAGCTCGATGACCTCGAGATTGGCGGCGACTACAACCTGAGCGGCGTTCGCGAGTTCACGATTATGACCGACAGCGAAGGCAAGGACGGTAAGCCCGATACCTTCGCCTGGGGTGACAAGTTCGGCGACAGTTCGCACAAAAAGACCGCGATCACGGGCGATTGGCAGGAGCTCAGCCACGGCGTGAAAGTGAAATTCGGCAGCAAGACTGGCCACAACCTCCGCAGCGTCTGGTACGTCAGCTACGACGGCCCCGAGGCGTATGGTATCCGCATTGGCCACGGTCGCCAGCCCGTCGTCATCTCTGGCGTGCGCATCACCGGCAAGGGCACGATCGACATGAACGCCACCCACAACGTCCAGCCGGGTTTCTTGGTGAAGAATATCAACGCCTGCGTGCTGATCCACGGCCGCGTCCGCAACGTGCTCGTTGAAGGCATCACCATGACCGACACAAACCGCTCCGTCATGGCCTACGGCGAACACACGGGTAAGTTCCTGCCCGGCGGCAAGGTCGGCCCGGGCGAGTCGTTCGACGCCGAGAATATCACGGTGCAGTTCACGCATACGCTCAACCCGAACGGTAGCGGCTATCTACTCGGACATCCTTCTTTCCGCGGCAACCTCCGCAACTTCCGGTGTAACTTTAATTTCATGGAGACCAAGACGACTTCCATCGAGCCGAACTTCAACCTCGATGGCTATGAGGTCATCGGCAACGTCATCAAGAGCGATGGCGAGGCCATCCATTGCTGGCGCCATTCGCAAAACGGCGTCATCGCCGACAACCTCCGCGTGGGCGATAATACCTTCAAGAAGGTAATCCTCTCAGGCGCCCCGAAAGGGTGGGAACCTCCAATGCCTCCGGTCGCTAAAAATAATCGCAATGCCCTCGGTGACCGCGCGATGGGGCCGATTAAGAGCCTCGATCCGAAACCCTTCGGTCGCCGCCTGCTGGTCAGCGATTACGTCGGCAACAAGGTCGCGATTATCGCCGCCGACGGCCGTATCGAATGGTCGACGCCCGCCGAACACCCGCAGGACTCCTGGTTGCTGCCCAACGGCAACGTGCTCATCAGCCATGTCCACGGCGCGAAGGAAGTGAAGCCCGACCAATCCATCGCCTGGGAATACGTCGCCGACCCGAAGATCGAGATCCAGGGTTGCCAGCCGCTGGCAGACGGACGCGTGCTTGTGGTCGAATGCGGCCCGGGCCGCCTCCTCGAGATCGGCCGCGACGGCAAGATCGCCAAGGAGATCAAAGTCCCGCTAACGAC
>CAIRLQ010000094.1 GCA_903879465.1 uncultured Opitutia bacterium
CTGTGACCTGAAACGAATGTCTTTCCCATCCGCCAACCGCTAACCGCCAACCGCTACCACCTATCTCTTAAACTCCGGTAACAGCTCCGGGGTCGCCCCCGCTTTCGTGCAGACGAAGGCGGCGACGTCCACGGCGCGCTGGTGAATGCGAGCAAGGTCTTCGCCGCGGAGTAGGCCGATGGCGAGGGCGGCGGTAAAGGAATCGCCCGCGCCGACGGTATCCACGACGGCGACCTTCGGAGCGTTCTTTTCATCGAAGGCTCCTTTGTGCCAGACAAGCGAGCCAGCGGCGCCGCGGGTAAGGGCGACAGTGTGGAGGTCGAACCGCTGGGCGACGGCGAGCATGAAGACTTTCTCGTCCTTAGGCAGTCCGAGGAGGTCGGCGACCACGGGGACTTCGTCGTTGTTCAACTTGAAGACGTTGGCGAAGCCGAGGGACGATTCGATGACTTCGCGGGAGAAGAAGGCCTGACGTAAGTTAACGTCGAAGATGCGCAGACAATCAGCGGAAGTGTTCTCGAGGAATTCGCGGACGCTGCGTCGGCTTTCCGGGGCGCGCTGGGCGAGTGAGCCGAAGCAGACCGCTTTGCATTTCTTGGCCAGCAGGGCCAGCGAGTCGTTCCAGACGATGTGATCCCAGGCCGGATCAGCCGCGAAGACGTAGCTCGCCTGTTTGGCGGCATCGAGGGTCACCGTGACCGTGCCGGTCGGGTGTTCGTTGCGTTGGAGCAGTAGAGTGTGGACGTTTTTAGCCGAGAGGGAGGCGAGGGCGTCGTCGCCCAGCTTGTCGCGGCCGACCGCGCTGACCACCCAGGCATCACCACCTAGGCCCGCGGCATGGCAGGCGAAGTTAGCCGGCGCACCGCCGAAGTGTGATGCATGAGGAAACACGTCCCACAGCACTTCCCCGAGGCCAACGATATTCGGGCGGACGATTTCTGGATTCATATTATTCAGTAAACGGCCCGCCGCCGACCGTGGCGAGCGCTTCGCGGACTTTCTGGCCATTGAGTTCGCCGGGCTCGGTCTTCGTGGCGAGGGACAGCGCGGTGGCGACGCCGCCTGCTTCGCCCATGGCCGTAACGGTTACCCAGGTCGATGTGTTTGCGCCACCCGTGGCGCTGTGGCAGCGATGGGCGGAGAGTAGGGCGGGCTTGATGAATAATGGGCGTAGATTCATGATGTATGTCATCACAGTGTTTCTGCGCCGCCCGACTTCTTGAAAAGTCGTCGCCAGCTTAGCGCCATGCCTGTGTAGATGATGACAAGTCCACCAATGCAGGCCAGGCAGGCGAAGAGCTGACCCCAGTTGCCGAACAGCTCCCCCGTGTGGCCCGTCCGGACCACGTTACGCGCACGCTGCTTACCGTCGCTGGTGTTCCAGTCGCGTTCTTCGAGGATTTGTCCTTGTGCCAAGTCGAGTCGGAGTTCCATGGTTTGGCGACTCTGCCGGATGGTACCCCGAAGGACTTGCACGGTGAGCAAAGGCGCTTTGGCGATGGCGTTCTCGCCATGGACTACGAGGGACGACCAGCCAGGATGTTCTTGGCTGATGCGTCTTACCCAGGCGGGCCAGCTGGTGGTGGGCTCCGCTTGGCGCATTGGTCTGATCGGGGCGGTTGCGGGTGCGAGGACTTCCGCTCCTCCGAACTTACGCCACCATTGGTCAACCGGACTGAATGCTAGGACGATTCCGGTTAGGCTGATAGTCAGTAGGAAAGGGAGCAGCCAGAAGCCGAGAGTGTTGTGCCAGTTCCAGTCGCGGGCTTTTCCGGATAGTCCCCACTGTGGTTTAACCGAATGGCGTAAAGAAATCCAACTCCATGCTTTGGGCCACCAGAGCCATAGGCCTGATATAAGAAGAAAGGCGAACGCTAGGTTTGCCGAGCCGACCAGCCAGTGACCCCAATCCTTGATTGTTAGATGGGTGTGCAGCTCGGTGACCCAGCGCATGCACCCACGCAGGCCAGACGCGCCGTGGCCGAGGAACTCACCTGTATATGGGTTGAGCTTTAGGGTGGTCTGCTTGTCGGTGGAGATATGGGCGGGACTGGCTTTATCCGCATACCATTGGATGAACGTGATGCGCTCGTTCGTTACTTTTTTCGCCTCGCGGATGATTTCGTCTGCCGACAGGAAGTGGGCGTCGGGGGTCGGCGGAGCCGCGCGGACATCGTGTTCGGCCCAGACGAGGATTTGTAGTTCGAACGCGAGGAGCGCGCCAGTCAGGCATAGCAACAAGACGAAAGTCGCGGACAGTAAGCCGACGACGAGATGAGACCAAAATACAATTTTACGAAAGATTATCATTCGTTCGATGGTAGGCCTAGTCCTCAGCCCCAGTATTGGGCTGTCTTGCGCTTGAGGAAGTCGGCGCTGCGGCGGAGCTGTTCGATGCCGTCGACGCCGTCCTCGATGCTGATCCAGCCGTCGAAGCCGACGCGCTTGAGCTCGGTGAAGATGGCATCGTAGTCGTTGAGGCCCTTGCCGATCTCGCCGTGGCGGAGGCGCTTGGC
>CAIRLQ010000095.1 GCA_903879465.1 uncultured Opitutia bacterium
GTGCTTGTCCGGGTAATACGCATCGTCGCCTACATTGAGGCCCGGTGACAGGTGCCACTTGCCGATGCTCGCCGTGGCGTAGCCAGCGGATTTCAATTGTTCGGCCAAGGTGATTTCCTCGAACGCGAGGAACTGCTTCCACTCGGGAATCTTGAGTTTGGCATGGGGCCGCACATGGCCGGAGATCCAATCGGTGAGGTGAAGACGGGCAGGGTACTTGCCGGTCAGGAGGGCGGCGCGGGTGGGGGAGCAGACCGTGCAGGCCGAATAGCCCTGGGTAAAGCGGACCCCGTCTCGGGCTAGTTGATCAATATGCGGGCTTTCGTAGAATTTGCTGCCGTAGCAGGACAGGTCGGTCATACCCATGTCGTCTATCAGTATGATAATCACGTTAGGCGGTCTTTCGACCTTCGCCTCTGCCGTCGCGGCGAAAGCCCCGATCAACAGTAAGCCTGTTAAGATTGAGAGCCAGCGATGCAATCGGAGGGGTGATTTCATGAAAGGGGCTTCAGGGGAGGCAAAGGGGTGGGTCTATCCCATCAATTCTATTCGGCTGGGAAGCCCCCGACTGACTAGGTCGTGACATGGTGGTTTCGGGTGTTTTCCGTCCGGCAGCCGTAACGACTCTCCGGGACCATTGAATTGCTTAAAATAAGAATATTCGGTTGAAACTGGGGTGGTCGGGGTCCAGATTGTGGGTATGCGTCAGTCCCCTCTGTTGCCCCTGCTTGCTTTTTTTGCCATCTGCGTCAGCGCCCACGGCGCCCCGCGAGTTCTCACGGGATGCGAGGATAATCAGATCGTCACTGGCCTATCTCCGATCACTGCGGCCGCCGACAAGTTGCACAGCCGGCCGGGTGCGACGAAGACGATCTACCTGGATTTTACCGGTCTCAATCCTGTCGTGAATTCGCCTTGGAACGCAGGGGCGACTTTCACGATGCCGAAGTACAGTGGCACGGCGAAGAATATTCAGAATATCTGGATGCGCGTGGCGGATGCGTTTGCGCCTTTCGACGTGGATGTCACGACCGAGCTTCCGGTCGGCGGCATTACGGCTCACAAGGCCAATTTCCAGCGCTGCATCATCGGCGGGAATCCCTTCATGGTTACTGACCCCTTGGTGGCGCCAGGAACCGTGGAGTCGCAAGGGGATTGGACAGGGGGGACTTCCTACCTCGGCTCGGCTATAAACCCCGCCTTGATCGCTGCCGCCTACGACGAGGTTCCATGTTTTGTATTTTCTGCTCCCCCTTTTACTCTGACCGAGATGGAGACTGCGGGGGCCATCTCCCATCAGCTCGGACACACTATGGGTCTCAAGCACAAGGGCGTGGCGACAAATATCACAGCTATATGGAAAACAGGGAATTGTTCCATTGATGGTAGATTCTATTTTGGACATGGGACTGAGAATGCCGTGGACTCTTGGGGGCCGATTATGGGCCTTCCCGTCTATGGCCAGAATCGTCAAAGCTGGGTCGGTGCTTGGTACGCTTTGCCGACCACTACCACTACTGCTCTAGGAACTACCTTAGTCCATAATTCCAGCGAGACCACACTTGAGTTGACGGCTCTGACTGCCGCCTTGGGCCTGTCGA
>CAIRLQ010000096.1 GCA_903879465.1 uncultured Opitutia bacterium
CGTCCCTACCCAAGAGGCAGAGGCAAACACAGGCGGCACGCGGCTCTGCCCCTGCCGTGAGGCATTGGGCTGGAAAATAAGCGGGGGGAGGTTAAAGTCCCCTCCTCCCCGCTATCTTATGAGTTCACTTGAGCGCATTTTCCGCCCCCTGCTATTATCCGCAGTATTATTGATCTCAGCTGCCGGCTGGGTTGTCGCCGCGGAGCCGGCAAAGCCGGGCACGGTCTTGGTCTACATCGGCACGTACACGGGCCAGAATAGCCAGGGTGTCTATGTTTCCCGGCTCAATCCGCTTACCGGCGAAATGAGTGTACCGGAGTTGGCGTGTGTCGTCGGGAATCCCACTTGGATAACAATCCACCCCAGCCAGAAATTCCTATTCACCGCTAGTCGTGATGGCATGAAGGGCGGCGGTCCCGCGGTAGTGGGCTATACGATTGGGGCCGACGGAATGCTGTCGCTGATTAACATGCAGCCGTCGTACAGCAAAAACCCCTGCCACCTGACCATTGATGAGACGGGCCGCACCGCCATTGTCTCGAATCACGGCGACGGCAGTCTAGCTTCGTTCGCAATCAGCCCCGACGGCCGACTCTCGCCTTCAACTTGGGCCGATAAGCACCCGACGCTGGGGGGGGAGCAAGTACCGCATGCTCATGCGACGGAGTTCGCGCCAGGTAATCAATTCGCACTGACCTGCGATGCCGGCCTTGACCGTATTTACGTTTATCGTTTCAACGCCGCGACGGGTGAACTCGCCGCCCATGAGACTCCGTTCACTTCGACCACGCCCGACACTCACCCGCGCCACCTCGTTTTTAGCGCCGATGGTAAGTTTTGCTACGATATCGACGAACAATCGCTAACCGTCACCGCGTTCACCTTCGACGCCCGCCGCGGCACCCTGCAGCAAATTCAAAGCCTTTCCTCGATCCCGGCGGGCTTCGATGGCAAGGACGGGTCGACCGCCGAAATCATCCTGCACCCGTCTGGCAAGTTCCTCTACGGCTCCAACCGTGGGCATGACAGCATTGTCACCTATGCAATCGATGCGGCCTCAGGTAAACTCACGCTCGTTGGCCATACCTCGACGCAGGGTAAGACCCCGCGCGGCTTCGGCGTCGATCCGACCGGCCGCTGGCTCATCGTCGGGAATCAGGGTTCGGATAGCGTCTTCCTCTTTAAGATCGATCAGAGCACCGGCGCGCTTGCGCCGACCGGCACACACTTCGAAGTCGGTGCGCCCGTCTGCTTAAAGTTCCTTGAAGTGAAGTGAGGCGGAGGCGAAGCCTCCGAGGGGGGCAAGCTGACATGGGGACACGGGGGCAAGGCGATAGCCAGCTAGGGCAGCACGTGGTGCTGTCCCGCCCTTCGATGTAGCGGATGCGATGTCATCGCGTCCCACCCTGATACCCATCGATGATTCTTAGGGGCGGGGCATTGTAAACCTAGCGGTAGTTCGGGCTTAACAATGGGCGGGGAGGGCCCTAGAACGGGGGTGTGCCGACTGCCATGCCAGCCGCCTCGCCCGCCCTGGGCTCACTCGATGCCGCCGACCGGCGCTTCGGGTGGCATCCGTTTACCCAGATGCGGGAATACCAGGACAACCCCCGCCTGCATCTGGTCCGTGGCGAAGGGAGTTGGCTGATCGACGGGGAAGGGAAGCGCTACCTCGACGGCAATGCTTCGGTCTGGACGAATGTGCACGGCCACAATGACCCCGACCTGAATCGTGCCTTGAAAGAGCAGTTGGGAAAAGTCGCGCATGTGACGCTCCTCGGCCTGAACCACCCGATCGCGACCGAGCTGGCCGAAGATCTCGCCGGGCTGACGGACGGTGCGCTCCCGCGGTGCTTCTTCACCGACAACGGTAGTAACGCGGTGGAGGTCGCCCTGAAACTTTCATTCCAGTATTGGCAGCTCGTCGGCCAGGGGGCCAAGCGCGGGGTGATCTCGATGGAAGGCGCTTACCATGGTGACACCTTCGGAACGATGGCGGTCGGTGAACGCTCTGAATTCCACCGCCGCTTCAATCCCTGGCTCTTTGCGGCACAGACTTTCCCCGCTCCCATCCATTCCGAATGCGCCAGCAAGGTCGCGCGCTCCGATGCTTCTGCCTCGCTGGCGGCGCTGAAGGTGATGCTTGAGCGTAATGCCGCCACGACGGCATGCCTGATCCTTGAGCCGCGCGTGCAGGGTGCCGCCGGGATGGTCCAGCAGCCCGCGGGTTTTGTGAAGGCGGTCGCGGCGCTCTGTCATCAATACGGCGTGCATCTGATTTTAGATGAAGTCTTCACGGGCTTCGGACGCGTGGGCGCGCTGACGGTTGCCGAACTCGAAGGTGTCGTCCCGGATTTCCTCTGCCTCGCGAAAGGCCTCGCTGCGGGCTACCTGCCGTTGGCCGCCACGCTAACTTCCGAAAAGATCTACGAGGCTTTCCTCGGTGCGTTCTCCGAGGGGAAGACCTTCTTCCATGGCCACACCTTCTCGGGCAACCCGCTTGGTTGCGCGGTCGCCCGCGAGTCGTTGCGCAAGCTGAAGCCCATGCTGGCCTCGGGGCAGGTCGCTGATCGTGCGTCGCACCTCGGCCGCGAGATGGAAGCCGCCTTCGCCGGCCACGCCCATGTGCGCACGTTCCGTCAGCTTGGCCTCACGGGTTCTGTTGAGTTCAAGCCTGCGTACGCCGAGCGCTGGCCGACCGACGCTCGCGCGGGTTATCGCGTCGCCCTGGCTGCGCGCCGTCACGGCCTCGTGATTCGTCCGTTGGGTGATTCGATTCTGTTCGTGCCACCGATTTCCATTCAGGCCGACGAAGTAAAGCACCTCGTTCGCGCCGTCCGTCTCGCCATGGACGACGTGCTGCCGAGCCTCAAAGCAGACTAGGGCAGCACGCGGTGCTGCCCCTACCTTTTCTAACAAAACATATGCCCCACCTCACCGAAGCCCGAGCGCTCTACGACCTACCGCTCAACACGCTGATTTTCAAGGCTCAGCA
>CAIRLQ010000097.1 GCA_903879465.1 uncultured Opitutia bacterium
GGTGGCGATGCGGGCGAGCAGGGCGGGCAGCTCATCTGTCTTGAGTACGGTCTTGCGGAGGGCGGAAGGAAGTGAGTTCACGCCGGCATTGCCGTCGGTGGCACGGTCGTCGAGGGTATTGAAGAAGGCGAAGATTCGATAATAATCCTTCTGGCTGATCGGATCGAACTTATGGTCGTGGCATTGCGCGCAGCCGAGCGTCAGCCCGAGAACGGATTCGCCAAGCGTCTTCACGCGGTCGGCGTTGTAATTGACGAGGTTCTCGGCCGGAATGGTGCCGCCCTCGTGGGTATTCATATTGTTTCTCTGGAAACCGGTGGCGATGAGCTTGCCGTCGTCGGTGTCAGGCATGAGGTCGCCGGCGATCTGTTCGGCGATGAAGCGGTCGTAGGGTTTGTTATCGTTGAACGCCTGGATGACCCAATCCCGCCAAAGCCAGAGGTGACGGCCGCCGTCGATGGAGAAGCCGTTGGTGTCGGAATAGCGCGCAGCATCCAGCCAATCGAGGCCCATGCGCTCACCGAAGTGCGGATTGGCCAGTAGTCGGTCAACGAGTCGACCGTAGGCGTCGGGCTGCTTGTCTTGGATGAAGGCTTCGACTTCGGCTGCGGTGGGGGGTAGTCCGGTCAAGTCCAGCGTCACGCGACGGATGAGGGTATAGCGATCGGCGGTTGGGGAGGGCTGCAAGGACGCTTCGGCTAACTTCTGATGCACCCAGTAATCAATGGCGGGAAGTTTGTTCACGGCAGGCAGGGCAGGGCGCTGCGGGGCGACGAAGGCCCAGTGCTCTTCATATTTAGCACCTTGCTCGATCCAGGCTTTGATCTTCGCCTTGTCCGACGGTGTGAGCGCAAGGTGGGATTTGGGCGGCGGCATCACCTCGTCTTCATCAGTGGAATGGATGCGCTCCCAGACGGTGCTCTTCTTTAGATTTCCCGCCACGATGGGCGTGCCATTCTTGTGTTCGCGCGTGGCTTCATCTGAGAGGTCAAGTCGGAGCTTGGCCTTGCGGGCTTTCTCGTCGGAGCCGTGGCAGCTGAAGCAGTTCTCGGAAAGGATCGGGCGGATGTCCCGATTGAATGCAATGTCCTCAGCTTGGACGGTCAGGATGGCGTGCAGACAGAAAAAAAGGGTAAGTTGCAGGGGGCGATGCATCTGGACTTAAGACAATGCCGACCAGAAAGGGGTTTCAATCCGTATTGTCGCTGCTGGGGGACGGGTATTCGCCCTAGGTTTGGGCTGGAGCGGGCTGCGCATGGGGGTAGATTTTCGTATCCCCCTATGGCTACCGCACCGCTGCCTTCTTCCCGTCGAGAATTCCTTGGTGCCGCTGCCTTCGCCTTCGCTGGCTTGGCGACGGCGACACGCCTTGCCGCGGCGGACTCACCAAAGTCTCCGCTCAAGCGCCCGCCCAATCCCTTCGTTTATAAGTTCAATATCGGAAAGATTGAAGCCTTCTCCATCAGTGACGGGCATATGCTCTTCAAGCAGGGTCTCGATCTTATGTGGCCCGAGTCGGCCCGACCGACGATGAAAGAAGCCTTGGTCTTCAATCGCGAGCGCCTCGATGCGCTGCCATTGTACGTCAATATTATGGGACTGAAGATTGGCGATGAGGTTGCGCTCATCGACGCTGGTTTCGGGGAGCGCCACCCGAATCCCAATTTCGGATGGTTCGCCGAAGGTCTTCGCCAGCTGGGTATCAAGCCCGAGCAGGTTACGACCGGTTTCCTCAGTCATTCGCATTCCGACCACCTGGATGGTTTTGTCGATAACGGTAAGCCGGCCTTCCCGAAGGCCCAAATCTACCTCCTAAAGGAAGAGTATGATTTCTGGCGCGGCCCAAACCCCGATTTCTCCAAATCGAAGCGCGATAAGAAACCGCTTCCGAATATGGTGAAGAACGTCTGCCGTAATTTCGACATCCTCAAAGACCAGCTCGTCATCGCCAAGGATGGCCAGAAGCTTTTCCATGATGCCGTCACGGTCATTGCAGCCCCCGGCCACACCGACGGCCATGCCTGCTTTGAGATTCGCTCCGAAGGCGAGTCGCTCATCCACATCAGCGATGTCGTTCATCACCACGTACTCATGTTCGACAACGTCGGCTGGACCGTCGCCATGGATCATGACCCCGAGACGGCGGTCAAGACCCGCCAGAAACTCTTTACCCGCATGGCCTCAGAAAAGTCCCGGGCTTTCGGTTTCCATCTGCCTTGGCCCGGTCTCGGTACCGTTGTGCCGAAGGGAAATCAATACGCCTGGGTCCCCGAGCGTTTTAGCTGGGGTTCATGAGTCGGCGCATGCGGCGTTCCCGGCTACGCTGTAAATAAGAAGATATAGAGAGGATTTCACTCGTTTCCGATAGGACGGGGCAACAGGGGTAGATGGGGGTTGCGGTTGGTTCTTAGTCGGACACGTTAGCACTACCCCGATGAATTCGATCTTCTTCCCTACGGTATGTCTGCTGCTTTCTTCGCTCGGAGCAATCGCTGCTCCTGAATCAGCACCGCGCGTCGTTCCGGCGGTACTTGTGCCCCTTAAGGCCAAGGTGGAAGTTACCGGCCAAGGTTGGAAAGGCCCAACACTTTCCTTCCGGGCTGAGACTCCGCCGACACCTGAACAGTGGAAAGCCATTGAAGGTCTCGGAATCCGGTACTTCTCCGTGGCTGGACCGGGCATTACTAATGATGGCTTCAGTCGGCTAGCAAAGCAGGACCCCGAGGGGATATCCTTGAATGGCACCGCCCTGACGGATGATGGCTTTAAGGCCTTTGCTACGATGAAATCCCTCCATTCGCTTAACATCCTGCATACCGTAAACGTTAAGGACGGCTTTACTGGCGCAGGTTTTGCCCAGCTTAAGTCATTGCCTAAGCTGCAGAAGATTACTTTTGCTGGCTCCAATTCGCGTGAGCCCGCTTTCATCGCGATGGCTGAACTGACGCAACTCAAGGAATTCCATAGTTGGCATAGCCAGTATGGTGATCCGACTAATCCTTACCTACTCCAGTTCAAGAACCTCGAAACACTCCGAATTGGCAACAGCTTGAAGCGCAACGACGGAAAACCCCGTCAGCTTAGCATTACGGATGCGACCCTGACGACCGTCGCGCAGTTGAGCAACTTGAAGACGCTCACATTCATGCAGGCTAAGTTTAGCCTCCCCGCGTTACTGCAGCTTAAGTCGCTCACGAAGCTGAATAACCTCATGTTTGTTACCGTCGATATTAGTGATGCTGATTTAGAGAAGCTGCGCGCGGCTCTCCCTAAAGTTAAGATAACGAACGCTCCGATGACGGAAGCTGATCGTGCTAAACTTAAAGAGTTTCTGAATTAACCCCTCGCGGGTTTCCCTCAGTCACCGTTACTGAAAAACCGTCGGTGCGGGTGCCGGTACTGGTGCGGCGCCTGGTGCGGAAGCTGGTGCGGCACCGCCGCCCAAGTTGATTGTCGTCTGCGGTGGAGTGTTCGAGGGTGGGGCGGCGGGTTGACTGTTCACACGTTGGATTTCAGCCAACAGAATCGCGATGCCTTGCTGGCGGAGCGCGTTAATCTGTGCCAGCATGGCGTCACGTTCGGAGTCGGGTGCGGTAGCCCAGTCGGCTTCGATTTTGTGACGTTGGTCGACAACTTCGCGGTAATCGGGTCGTTGGCCAAGTGCTTGGAAGGCCTGAGTGGCCCTGGGGTCGCTGGCGAGAATCGTCTGGCGGATGCGCCGGCCTTCTTCTTTCAGGTCCGTGAAACGTTCCTGCTGCTGTTGGCGGATGAGTTCTGCATTAACCGCGATGGGGGCGGAGCGGGCGGCAGCCGGCGACGGTACGGACTTAGCGGTGCGCACGGTTTCGATTGGGCTAACCCCTGCCATGTGGGCATAAGGAGACTTAGCCTTGGAGGGTGGCACTACGAGGCGGTAAGCAATGACGATCACGGCGAGGCCGACAAACGTGAATAGGGTAACTTTATTCATAAGTTTCGGAATCGGGGAGAGGCAGGATTATGCTTATGTCACCACGTATCAAGAATGGTTCCTGAATATTAGACAGGCAACCCCGCAAAAAGCCCATCGTTGGCCGCTGGTGCCCATTTGCCAACCGCGCCGATGAGGCGTATCAGGATTATCAATGTTTGGAGTGGAGGAAGTCCTGTTATACTCGCCGTCTATGAGCCTCCGACGATTTCCTTGCCGCGGGGTACTTCTGTGGGTGGCCTGCGGTCTGGCTGGTTGCGTCGAACGCAAAGCGTACCCGTCTTTATTCTCGTCGGGCGATGGGTTTGTGAACGCCCTCAGTAGTATCTTCCTAGTCGTCAACGAATTCGGGCTGCTCGTGCGCTCGGGTTTTGAGCACGGGGAGCGAGTTATCGTCACCCGTACCTGGGAGCATTCGATGTCGGTGAGAGAATTAGATGAGCTCACGATCTTGGCGAATAAAGGTGAGGCCGCGGCGCAGGATAATTTAGGTTCATGTTATTACATGGGACGCGGGATGGCAGCGGATAGCGCCCAGGCGGCGTTTTGGTATCAGCGGTCCGCCGATCAGGGCTTCGCGAAGGGCCAGCATAATCTTGCGATGTGTTACGAGTTCGGGGAAGGCGTGCGCCGGGATCAGACTGAAGCGTATGCCTTTGTCAGTCTCGCCGCCGCGACCATCGCCGAAGATCGCCCGAAGATTATCCATATGGAGCTGGGGATGACGCCGGTGGAGATCTTGAAAGGGAAGGCCCGCGCCGCGACTCTCCGGTCGGTGATTGCGGCCAAGGCGGCTGAGGCCAAGCGCCAGTCCGTAGTGCCCTAGGTCGCCGCCCCCATCTTCATCCTAATTATTCGCACGTGCCGCTCTAGGGTTGCGAGCACAAGGGGGCACCCTTTGGCTGATTTACCCCTATGAAGCATCTCTCCCGCCTCAGCGCATCGTTTTGGCTCCTCAGTCTAGGCCTTGTCGCCGCCCCGACGACCCCCGCTCCGGTTCCGGTAGCCCTTGAGCCCCTCAAGGCCAAAATCGGTAACACTTACTCTTGGAAAGGGGTCACACTTTCATTCCGCGCGGAAACGACGATTACCGAGGATCAGTTTAAAGCCATCGAGGGTCTGGGTCTACGCCTCATTTCCACAGGCGGAAAGGGTGTCACCAATGACGCACTGGGTCGGCTCGCTAAATTAGACCCGGAAGGTCTGAGCTTAGATGGCACTGCCTTGACAGACGATGGCTTCCAGAATCTCGCCGCCATGAAATCACTCCGTTGGCTGTCGGTCGGCCATACGCTCAATGCGAAAGACGGTTTCACGGGCGTGGGTTTCGCCCAGCTCAAATCACTTTCCAGCCTCGAGCGGGTCAGCTTTGGCGGTAGCGGCTCTCGCGAGGCTGCCTTCACCGCAATCGGCGAGCTCACGCAACTCAAGGAATTCTCGAGCTGGCACACCCAATATGGTGACCCCGCCCACCCCTACCTGTTAAAGCTTAAGAATCTGGAAGCGCTGCGCCTAGGTAACAGCCTGAAGCGTTATGATGGCAAACCCCGGCAGCTTTGCCTGACGGATGCCACCATCGCAACCATCGCCCAAGTAACGTCATTAAAAAGCCTCAACCTGATGCAGGCTAAGCTCTCGCTCCCCGCTTTGCTGTCGCTGAAGAATTTACCGCAACTCGCGACCCTTCGGTTGGATGATATTGATCTCAGTGCCACCGACTATGAGAAACTCCGAGCAGCTCTTCCAAGGGTCAAACTAACGGGTAAGCCATTGAGCGACGCCGAACGCACCAAGCTCGAGGAGTTCCTGAAGTAATCCCTGGCTCCCGTGCAGAGGGTGCAAGCGGTTCTCGGTGGTTCAGCGGGGGCGGCGCGCGTCGGTCTCGCTGAGCTTGAAACGAACGCTGACGACAGAGTTCTGGTCGGCGCCGGGGGCGTATTGTAAATAGGTCGTGCTCACGATTGTTCCGTCGGCGAGTAGTTCGACGCCCGGGTAGCCGCAATCACCGGTGTGCTTGCCGTAATGATTCAGTAGCTTGACGCGGTATTGTCCGGGGCGGCCGGACTTCAGGTCATCGTAGGTGCCTACCCAAGCAACGAAGTGACCACGGGTCGGGCTATTGAGGGCTTGGTCGCGGAAGCAGACGACCATGCGGCCGTCGGAAGTAAAGAGGCCGTTATGACGATCGCCCGTGAGGCCCCAGTTCGTCTCGGTCGGTGTGGACCACGTCGCACCTTCGTCTTGGCTGAACATCATCAGGCTGCGGCCTTTGTGGGTATTCTCGCGGAGTAGGCAGGCGAGCTCCTTGCCGTCGGGTGAGCGGAAGACGAATGGTTCGCAAGGATTCTTGCCAGTAACCTCGGCCACCACGCGTGGTTCGGACCAGGTGAAGCCACCATCGGACGTAATCGTCTGGAGTGTCACCAAGGGAGCCTTGTCGGCGCCGCTAGGGCCGCGGTGATAGAGTCCGAGCGTGCGGCCGTCTTTGAGTCGGACCACGCTACTGAAAGTCATCACGCAGGGGAAGTTGAGCGGTGGCATTTCTTTCCACGTCTTGCCATCGTCTTCGCTCATGATGCTCGGCATCCCAGGTCCGCCGCGTTTGCCGAGGGCGGCGGAGAAGACCCAGAGGCGGGCTTTGCCGGCCGGGTCGACGATACGGTAGAGGCTCGGGCAGTTCTGGTGGGCCAAGAAGCCCTTGGGTAATTGCTCATCGAGGCGGATCCATGTCTGGCCCGCGTCATCACTGCGGGCCATTGGGCCGCTGTGACCGCCGTGATTAAGCGTCCAGACACAGTAGATCGTCTTGCCGTCGGGCATCATCAGGGTCGTCGGATGGCCCTGGTAAAGGGTCGGCGTGCCTGCGGCCACGACCACTTGCCGTTCCTTCTGGCCCGATAGATCAATCAACGGAAGGTTCGGCATCTCTTCAGCCGGGACCAGCGCGGCGAGGCAGAGCAGGGCGGAGGGTAGGGAATGCATGTCGCCTGTTTATCGGCGCCGGAAACCCTGCCAAGCCTGATTGGGCTCCTCTGCGACACTTCAGGTTTTATCAAGTTAAGGTGGCTGCGACTAGGTATGAGCGTCCGGTGACAGATAGCTTACATCAGGATTAACGATGCTCGCTTGCGCTGGAACCGTGTTATAGTTATCTATTATGAAGCCCCGATATGCCGAGCCTTTGCTGGCCGCCCTCCTTGTCGCACTGGCGCTGAGTGTCCCTGGCGAGCTTTGTGGCGGCATGACCTCGGCCGAGATTCGGGCTTATAATACCGTTTCCACTAAAGCCCAGAACGGCGATGCCATTGCCCAGTACAACCTCGGTGTCTGTTATAGCTCGGGATTAGGAATCAAGATGGATTCGGTGCAAGCAATCTCGTGGTGGCGTAAATCCGCTGCACAAGGCAACGCTCCCGCCATGTATAATTTAGGGTATAGTTACGTGAATGCCATCGGCGTGAAAGTAGATCTTGCGCAAGGCGTCGCATGGTATCGTAAGTCCGCCGAACTGGGTCATGTGCCGGCGATGTGTAATCTCGGAATATGTTACGACGAGGGGGTGGGTGTGGCCCCGGAGGTTTCCGAAGCGATCAAGTGGCTGGGCAGGGCTGCCGCTAAAGGTGATGCCGCCGCCGCTGTTCGTCTTGATCTGATACGTAGTCGGCTGGAAGCCTTTAAAAATAGGCTCGCGGACAGTGGGAATAAATCTCGGGGTGCATCAGGGGCTTTCACTCAACCTAGTGAAAATTTGAACGGGACTCTCGATAAGGAAAAAGCGTTTACTATTTTAAAATTAAAAGCTGAAAAGGGTGACCCCGTATCTCAACATATACTTGGGATAAGTTACCAATATGGCTTCGACGTGGCAAAGGACCCCGTACTGGCCGTTAAGTGGTTTCGCTTATCCGCCGACCAAGGAAATGCCTACGCGAAATACTCGCTGGGTTTTTGCTATAAAAACGGCGTGGGAGTCTTAAAAGACCCCGAGCAAGGTGTTTGGTGGATTCGCAAGTCCGCCGACCAGGGTTTTGCCATGGCCCAGAGTTATCTGGGGTTTTGCTTGGAAATTGGCGATGGCATGTTGAAGGATCCCCCTCAAGCCATCACGTGGTATCGAAAAGCGGCCGAGCAAGGTTTTGCCAGGGCCCAACTATCATTAGGTAACTGTTATGAAAATGGAATCGGCGTCTTAAAGGACGACATCGAAGCCTATGCATATTACAATCTTGCCGGGATAACCAACGACGCCGCCCGGAGTAAGCTATCTATTCTGGAGATAAGAATTTCGCCTGAAGATAGACTGCGCGGACGGCAGCGCTCCAAGGAACTATTGCAAGAGACAGAGTCAAAGAAGGCCACCCGAGGAACCTCGGATAACCTTGATAAGTTTGAACAATCCCGAAAAGCCAAAGAGTCCGAACTGATGCGCAAAGGCGCATGATTAAGGTATGCCAGCGGTTACACGGGGTCAGCCCAATCCATGAATAACCCAGAAGTCATGATTCCACGTCCACGCTCTATCCGCGTGGCTCTCTGGGTCGGTTGGCTATGGTTTGCCTTGGTCTTCTTCAATCCCGGAACGATCATGAATATGGGCAGAAACTTTCTGCTTTGGCTGCCTTGCGTCCTGCTCTTCGGCATACCACTCAAGTTGATCGCTGATGGCAGAAACGGTGGTCGTATCGCCCTCAACGTGATTCTTCCGATCGTGCTCATATTCACCGGGTTCAATACCCTGCGACCCTTGAAGGTCTTTCTGCCCGATACCGTATTCTTGTTCCTTTTTATGGGGTGCCTCGTTTGGCTGCCTTTGCTCGTTGTGCTAATCTGCGTGAACCGGCAGTCTGCTCGGGAGTGGTTTCAATCTGGCCGGACTGCGTTGCCCGCGGCCCTTTGAGTCTGCCCCTCTTTTTCTTCTCCCCTCATCTCCCTATTTCTTGACCTTCTTTTCTCGTCTGGGGAAGTACTCCCTCCTCTTGCTCTTGGTCGTGCTGGCCGTGGTTGCCTGGTTTCCCCTCTCGGCCTTCTTTAACGAATCTCATTCGGCGGAGGAGCTCGCGCCGAAGACGGGACGATTCGTCCAGGCCGACGGGTTGAATATCTACTTTCAGGAGAAAGGCCCGGCCGATGGACGCGTCATCCTGTTCATCTCCAGTAACGCGCTCGCCTGGAGTGAAACCTGGCGTGATTGCATCGACCCCTTGGCGGCCGCTGGCTATCGCGTCGTCGCTATTGATCTACCTCCGTTCGGATTTTCCAGCCGGCCGTCTCGTGATGGCTATGGTCCGATTCCGCAGGCACGCCGCATCGCGGCGATCCTCGACGTCCTGAAGATTAAGAAGGCGGTGCTCGTCGGGCATTCGTTTGGTGGCTGCGCCACGGTGGAAGCGGCATTCCGTTATGAGGCGAGGGTGGAAGCGCTGGTACTCATCGATGCCGCCCTGAGTTTGCATGACCCCCAACCCGAGCATCCGGGCCAACCGGCTTGGTGGTTAAGCTGGCGTCCCTTGAACACCCTCTGGGGCTCCGCAACTTTCGCTAATCCTATGCTGACGCGGGGAGGCTTGTTGCGCTTTACCGCCAAAGACCGCTGCGTGACGCCGGAGAAACTGGCCATGTACAAGCAACCGCTCGGTGTCCGCGAATCTTCCCGGTCCGTGGGCGACTGGTTGGCCGGAGATTTCATGATTTATCCTGCGGGTGCGGCTTTCAAAGATGATGCCAACTATCCGCGCTTCAAGCCGCCCGTGCTTCTCGTTTGGGGCAGGCTGGATGATATTACGCCCTTGGCGCAGGGGGAGGATCTCGCCCGCCGTTTTACTGGAAGTAAGCTCGTCGTCCTTGAGGGCGTAAGTCACATTCCTCACCTGGAAGATCCTGCCCAACTCAACGCCGCTTTGCTTGGTTTCCTGACCACGCTACCGCGCTGAAAGGAGCGTCAGCCGCTAGCCGCGACTGACCCTGCGGTAAGAGTGTAGCGAATTACGCCAGTAGAATTCGGCACACTCTTCCGGACTGCGTTCGGAGAAATAACCTGACCCCGCGATCGGGGCTAAGTCGGGAACTTACTTCGCAGCTGCATTCTTAATCACCGCATCCAACTCCTTGTTCAATTCAGGGCCGAGCAAGCCGCCCACTGATTTGCCCTGCTTGCCGGCAATGAGCGAGAGCTGCTGGAACTGCTGCATAGAAAGTGACACCGAAATATTGACGTTGGTGACGCTGCGCAGAGTCGCCCAAGCCTCCCGAGCCTTCTGCATCTGGCTGTCATCTAGGCCAAAGGCCTTCAGGACACCAGCGGCCATCATCTCGTCGCCCACCGGGTTCATGTGCACGCCATCCATCGTCAACAGCCAGCCGGGTTTGGCCCCGGTGGCGGCGGCGCGAGCGGCGACTGCTTGCTGCATATCGGCATTAAGGTCGGCCAGTAGGAGGTGGCGTTCCTTGGCGGCTGCCCGGAGGAAATCGTTATAGACCATGAGCTTCGTATTGTTGTCGCCTGGGGTTTCGCCGATCATCGTGGAAGTGAGGATCATCACTTTCACGCCGGCCTGCTGGCACTTGTCGAGGATGGCGTTGATATTGGATTTATAGGCTTCGAGCGGCACGCCGTTCGCGCCGTGCCAGACATCGTTAACGCCGCAGGAAAGCGTCATCCACTGTACCTTCTTGCTGAGCACATCGGTTTCTAGTCGGGCCAGCATCTGGTTGGATTTATGACCGCTTATGCCGGCGGGTACCACCCCGGCCTTCACCCCGTTGACTTCCAGCCCGAGCATGACCAGGCGGACATAGCCCCCGGGGTTACCGAAGCCGCCCGCGGTGATGGAATCGCCCATAAAGGCCACCTTCTCGCCCGTCTTCACGGGAATCTCGGTAGCCCGTGCCAGGCTGGCGGTGCAGGCCAGGGCCAAAGAGCAGAGGAGCGCGCTGAAACGAGCGGTGCGGACTATGGTCGAATGAGTCATGGAATGGCAGGGTGGGTTTGACTAAACTCACGCCTGCGTGGCCCGAGGCAAGAAAGTTTAATCAAAAAACCGACCGCACCCTTATTTCGCCCGATAGCCTGCATCAGGATTAACGATGCTCGCTAGCGGCAGAAATGTGTTATAGTTGTCTATTATGTCACACCCTACGTCGCAAGTATCCGATAGCCCATTGAGGTCTATCGCCTGGTTGGCAGCAGCCCTATTGGGCATGGCCATCATGCTCTCGATGACCGGATGCGCCGACGTGGGCGATGTCATCGCTGAGATCGTCAGTTTAGGACTTATTCCTAAACACTAGTCAAGTAACCGTGTTATAGTTATCTATTATGACAACTTTAGCCGATAGCTTGTTGGTGGAGATAATCCGTGACCCCGTGGGTATCACGATGATATTAGTCTTAGTCATCTTTGGGGTCTATGTGCGGAATTTGCTCAAAAAAACTGACCCTGCGGAAGAAGAATTGGCTGCCGACCAAATCGCCGCCGGGCAGCAAACCACCCCGGAACGGCCGCCGCAGAAATTCGGGAATGCAACAAGCTATGAACCATCGAATGAAATTCCGATCATGAAGCTCGAC
>CAIRLQ010000098.1 GCA_903879465.1 uncultured Opitutia bacterium
ACTGCCGACGAGCTTCCCCTTGGCGTCGAGAATTTCCACGAGGGCCGTTGGCGAGTTGCCGACATTGTCATCGTAGCTTTCAGGTAGTGGCTTGTACGCGAGTGCGGAGGTAGCCCCGATGCCCTGCGTGGTCTTAATCTCAATGCCCTCTGGCAACTGCGATTTAGCCCGAATCATCGCGTTCGGATGGTAGGCCTTGACGTTAAGGGTGAAAGGGGTGCCCGGGAGGGGGATAAGTAACTCGCTTGCAATCCGAACGAATTCTTTTTCTCTCGCTTTTTTAAGGAAATCTTCGGCCTCCTCCGGGGTCATTTTTGTAGCGATAGCGCCATTCTTTTTCGCAAGTTTTTCCGCAAGTTTCTCGGCCGCATTCTTATTCTCTTCGGCAAGCTTATATACCGCGTCGATTTTTTCGCCGATTACCCGGAAGATTGCATCCGGCACGGTGGTCACGCGGTCGGTGGTTCCAACTTTCTCGACCAAGGCGAATTCGTATTCGCGAAAGGCTTCGGAGTAGTTTCTGGTTTCGCCTTCCGGAATCACCATGGCAGATTCTTCCTGGTAGACCGCGGTGACAAAGCCGCCGATAAGCAGTAGCAGTAGGCCAGCGTGAATCATGCTGATGCCGATCTTGGCGGATGTGGCCTTGAAGTGACGGAAGTGCGCGAAGACCAGATTAACGATGAGGAGCACGCCGATAAGAAAACCACCCGGAAGGGGCATTGAAAGGCGGGCCGTCGGGTCCATCGGGTAGAAGCAGAGCCACGAGGAGAAGTAGACCTTCTGAACGTGCCAGACTCCCCAGTGCACTTGTTCCAGCGTTCCAAGCAGCACGAGTAACATCGAGCAGATGAGTAGGAACACCGTTAGTTTAAGCGACGCTAGCCCGTCGAGGAACTGTCGGTTACTATTCGCTTTGTTCTGAAAATCTTCGTTCACGGAATTTGGGAGGAGGAAAGGAAGGCGGCGAAGGCGGCGGAGCTGGCTTCAACGGCGGCGGTATCGCCTTTCATCTTGAAGAACCAGGTGGCGCCGTTCTTGGGGGTGATGAAGGCGTCGAGCGTCGTCTTGCCATCGGGGGAGGTCATTACGAAGCGCTGGCTATCGATGCCGCCGACCTTGCCGGTTTTGGCGGAAGCGACGATTTCGTCGGCGCTGGCCGGGGCGAGGCCGACCTGTCCGCGCCAGCGGTTAATGTTGGCAGTGAGGCCGCCGACGCTGCCCGGGAAAACCGTGACGGCGATTTCGGCGGAGCTAGCGTTCGGGCCGGCGACGATCCAAGTGGCCTTGCGCATGGCATTTTCAGGACCGACGGTCCAGCCTGCTGGGAGCTTGCCCCATTTAGGTGCATCGAAGCCGGCGGCTTCGGCTTTCATTGATGCCGGGGCAGCCATGGGAGCGGTCGCGACGGGGGCGGCGGCTACGGGGGTCGCGGCGGGGGCTGTTGAGGAGGCGACGGCCGGGGCGGTCGTGGCTGCGGGCGTCGCGGCCGGGGCTTCGGACTTCACTTCATACTGGGCGACCTTAGGTTGGGGCTTGCAGCCGACGAAGAGGAGGGTGGCGGAGAGGAGGTAGAAGGAGCGCATTGGGATAAGACAGGGTCTAGCTCGGATGGTTGCCCCACCTTCGGCAAAGGTAAAGCGAAAGGACACCTAGAAAGGTGTCCTTTGCGGGCTCTTTAGCGTAAGGTTTAGGCCCTATTAGTCGGTGAAACGGAAAAGGGCCACGTCGCCATCCTTGAATAGGTAGGATTTACCCTCGAGGCGATAACGGCCGGCGTCCCGAGCGGCGGCGACCGAGCCGTTTTTCACGAGGTCTTCGTAGGAGACGACCTCCGCCTTCACGAAACCCTTTTCGAAATCAGTGTGAATTACGCCGGCGCACTGTGGAGCGGTCATCCCGTGGCGGAAAGTCCACGCCCGGACTTCTTTTTCGCCGGCGGTGAAGTAGGTGGCCAGGCCGAGGAGTTTGTAGGCTCCGCGAATGAGGTCGGAGACGCCCGAGTCGGTCACGCCGAGGGCTTGCAGGAACTCGGTGGCTTCGGCCGGCGAAAGATCGCAGAGCTCCGCTTCGACTTGGGCGCAAATCACGACGGATTCACAGCCGTGTTGCTTGGAGATGTGGGCGCGGACATTCGCGACATGCGGGTTCTTGGAAGGGTCGGCCAGGTCTGCTTCGGAGACGTTACAAGCGTAGAGAACTTTTTTGAAGGAAAGCAGGTTGTAGGTCTTAAGTCGTGCACGGTCATCGTCACTGACTTCCAGTGAGGAGGCCGGGAGGTTCTCATTGAGGTGTTTGACGAGACGTCCGAGCAGGTCGACGTTGGCGATGGCATCCTTATCCTGGCTGCGAACTTTCTTCTGATTGCGATCTAATTGCTGATCGGCGGATTGAATGTCGGCCAGGATGAGTTCGGTTTCGATCACGCCGATGTCACGCACCGGGTCGACCTTGCCCATGCTGTGCACGATGTCATCGTTATCGAAGCAGCGGACGACGTGGATGATGGCATCGCACTCGCGGATGTTCGAAAGGAAGTCGTTGCCCTTGCCTTCGCCCTTGGAGGCCCCAGCCACGAGGCCTGCGATATCGACGATGTCGATCGTGGCGGGGATGACGACCTTGGTGCCGGCGATACGCTGTAACTCGTACATGCGCGCATCGGGCACGAGCACCACGCCGACATTGGGTTCAATCGTGCAGAAGGGGTAGTTGGCGGCCTCAGCCTTGCGCGAGCGCGTAAGGGCGTTGAAGAGGGTGGATTTGCCCACGTTGGGGAGTCCGACGATGCCTGCCTGTGTCTTTGCCATGGAAAGGGCACCGTGGGCATCCGCCCTGCGAAGGTCAAGAGCCGGGACTGGCGGGCAGGAGGGCCTCGGCCGTTTTGGTCAGCTCGGTGGAGGGCAGGACGACTTCATCCTTCGGTCGGGGTCGTCCGCGCACCAGATTAGCCAAGGCGATGTGACCTTGAATCTGCGTGATTGTCAGAACTGCAGTCGGGCGTAGGTCATGGTCCCGACTGACGACCGTGTAGCCCTCGCGGATGATTGTGCCGGGAATCAGAGCGAACGGGAACTGCCTACTGTCGGGCGGGGCGGCCTCGACGAAGCCCACGCGGATATTGCGCGGGGAGCCCGCGGGAAGTTCGAAGGGGCTTGCTTCCGTCGTGGGTGGCCGCGGCGCGGCACAGCCTGTCAGCAGCGCGAGCAGCAGACAGACTGGGCGGAGCGGGCTCACTCGCGGTGGGGCAGGCCAGGGCCTTCTGGAGGCTTGCCGATGAAGGCTGCCAGAGCGGAGTTAGGAGGCAGACCGCCGGGCTGACCGCCGGGAGAAAGAGGACCAGGGGTCTGTTCGCCCTTGTCCTCTTCGGAGATGAATTGATCGAAGCCCGGGCCCGAGGTGTCGAGTTCGCCTTCGAACATACCCTGCAGCTGACGCATGCGCGTCGGGTGGCGCATCTTGCGGAGCGCCTTGGCTTCGATCTGACGGATACGTTCGCGGGTGACCTTAAAGTGGCGGCCGACTTCTTCGAGCGTGCGCTGGACGCCGTCGAGGAGGCCGAAGCGGAGGATCAGGACTTCCTTCTCGCGTTCGGCGAGCGAGCGGAGGACGAAGTCGATCTTTTCGCGCAGGAGGCGGGTGGAGGCGGTATCGGAAGGGTTTTCGGCCGACTTATCTTCGATAAAGTCACCGAGCGAGGTATCTTCGCCATCCCCCACTGGGGATTGGAGAGAGATCGGCTGTTGCGCCATCTTCATGATCTGCTGAACGCGATCGATGGCCATGTTCATCTCATTGGCGACTTCTTCGGCAGTGGGCTCGTGGCCGAGCTCTTGGGTGAGCTGTTTCTGCACCTGCATCACCTTGTTAAGCGTCTCGATCATGTGGACCGGGATTCGGATGGTGCGGGCCTGGTCGGCGATGGAGCGGGTGATGGCCTGGCGAATCCACCAGGTGGCGTAGGTGGAGAACTTATAGCCGCGGCGGTATTCGAACTTCTCGACGGCCTTCACGAGGCCCATATTCCCTTCCTGGATGAGGTCGGTGAAGAGCAGGCCACGGTTCTGGTATTTCTTGGCGATCGAAATTACGAGACGGAGATTATGCTCCACCATCTCGGTCTTGGCGCG
>CAIRLQ010000099.1 GCA_903879465.1 uncultured Opitutia bacterium
ATGGCGTGATGTGGACGCGCGGTTCCAGCGGCGGCAAGTATCCGCCGATGGTCTACCTGTCGCTCGCCGGCAAGGACCTCACGATGTCGTTCCGCTACCGCCACCTGGATAAGGGCGGTATGCTTTGGCTTTTTGTCGACGGCGATGATGGCTATGGCTCGGTCGATCACATGCTGCGCGTCCGTCTCAACCGCGATTCGGTCGTGCTCGAGGTCGATGCCCATTCCCTCGACCCTAAGCATCCCCTTCGCCAGAACACCCGGGAACCCGATCCGGTTAGCAAGGCCTACCGGACCAACGAACACCTCCCCGCCGAGAAGGTCGACCTCTCCGACAACGAGTGGCGCACCGTGAAGCTCATCTTTAAGGGCGATACCGTGGACATGTCCGTCGACGGCAAGTGGACCCGCACGCTCAAGCGCCCGAACTTCGACGCGACTAAGCGCAAGCTCCTCTGGATGCAGAACGGCGGCGCGGGCGGTATCGAGATCGACGACGTCATTGTCACCCCGACCCCCTAAAAATGCGGACAATAATCATCAGGTCCTTCTTCCTCCTGGCAGTCTGCCTGGCGCAGGCGCAGTCCGCCGACCCGAAGCCTCTCGTTGAAAAAGCCGTCCAGGCGGTCGGCGGAAAGGATAAGTTGCTGAAAATCTATCGCCTCAAGGAGGTCTTTCATTTCGGAGAGACCCCTGAACCTGCGGCCGGCAAGAAACGTAGTCTCCGCGATTCGATTCTCTCCCAGCCCGACATGTGGTGGATCAACAAGAAGGAGCGAGGCTCCGACCCCGCGAAGGATGATGCGCGCGCCTGGTCGCTCGACCTACTCGTCGACGCGAAGTCACGCTTCGAGATCATCCCTGACATCGTCGACGAAGGTCGGAAATGCGTCGGACTGCGGATCACAGTCTCCGTGACGCCGGCGATGAGTTTATACTTTGACCAGGAGACCCTGCTGCTCCGACGACTGGACTGGCGCAACGACTTCTATCGCTTCAGCGAATGGAAAGACTACGACGGCCTGCGTTACGCCAGCCGAACGGTCATCTTCAAGACCAAGTCGGGGAAAGCCTGGTTCTTCCATGATATCACCGAGCTGGAAAGACTCGCCCAACTACCAACAGGACTGGACCATCCGAAAGCGTCTAAATAAACCCTGCCCTTACCTCTCCCCGCCCCGAACACTCTTTAACCCATGAACGCGCACGCCCTTCTCGCCAGCTTCTGCCTCCTCTGCGCTGCCCTCCAAGCCGCCGACCAGCCCAATATCATCTTCGTCATGGCTGACGACATGGGCTGGGGTCAGACTGGCTACCGGAACCACCCCGTACTCAAGACGCCGAACCTCGACGCGATGGCGGCGAACGGGCTACGATTCGAGCGCTTCTACGCCGGCGGTCCGGTCTGTTCGCCGACCCGCGCCTCGGTACTGACCGGTCGTTCGCATGAACGCGCGGGTGTGCTTACGCACGGGTATGCGCTGCGCACGCAGGAAAAGACCATCGCACAGGCCCTCCGGGGCGCGGGTTATGTCACCGGGCATTTCGGCAAGTGGCATCTCAACGGTCACAAGGGTCCCGGCGTCCCCATCTTTGCGGACGATCCCTACGCGCCGAGTCGTTTCGGGTTCGATGAATGGGTATCCGTCTCAAACTTCTACGACGTCGACCCGCTGATGAGCCGCGCAGGTAAGTTCGAGCAGATGAAAGGCGACTCATCGGAAGTCGCCGTGGCCGAGGCGGTAAGCTTCCTGGATAAACACAAAGCGGGCGGGAAGCCGATGTTCGCCGTGGTCTGGTATGGCTCGCCGCACAGTCCTTCCAAAGCGCTGACCGCGGACAAGGCGGAGTTCAGTAAGCTCAACGACACATCGGCGAACCACTACGGCGAACTCGCGGCGATGGACCGGAGTATCGGCACCCTGCGCACCAAGCTTCGCGAGCTCGGCCTGGCCCAGAATACCCTCCTCGTTTTCTGCAGCGACAACGGCGGCCTACCCAACATCGCGCCGGACACCGTGGGCGGACTCCGCGGCTTCAAGGGAAGTGTGTTCGAAGGGGGCATCCGCGTACCTGGCATCATCGAATGGCCAGCGACCATCAAGCCGCGTATCACGAACTACCCAGCCTGCGTGATGGATCTGTTTCCCACCGTCGTCGACCTCCTCGGACTACCCGCGAGCGTAATGTTAAAGCCCGTCGACGGCCTCAGCCTCAAGCCACTATTCACGCAAGAGCTGACCTCCCGCGGTCAGCCCATCGGGTTCCGTTACGCCACCAAGCGGGCGCTGGTGGACGACCGCTACAAACTACTCACCGACAACCTCACTGCCGGCAGCTTCCAGCTCTACGACCTGCAGGCTGACCCGAACGAGCGGCGCGACCTGAGCACCGAGCAGCCGGAGATCGCCGCGGGCATGCGGAAACAATTGCTGGAATGGAACGCGAGCATGGATGCGAGCTTCGCGGGCCGCGACTACCCCGAAGGCAAGGTCTCACCACCCGATCCGGCTTCGGTAAGCTGGTTCGAGACCCCGCAGTATGCGCCCTTCCTCGCAGAATGGAAACTGCGTTGGGAATACCAAGGCTACCTAGGACGCCCGGCGAAGGGTGACCCAGCCAAGAGTAACCCGAAGAAGAAAAATAAATAAACTCATCCTCGGATGATGCCCTCGCCTACCCCAACCCCTATCCCTCCCCCTATCCCTATCATCATGCGCTCCCTCCTCCCCCTGCTCCTCGCTTCCCTCGCTTTCGGCGCGGAGCTCAAACCGCTCCTGAACGAACAGCCCCTGCCTTCACTGGCCAAGCCCACGTTCAAGGAAGCGCTCGGCGCCGAATGGAACGTCGCCCGCGGCAAGTGGGTTCCCGAAGAAGGCGTCCTGCACATGACCGACATCCCTGAGCAGAAGCACGTCCCGGTGCTCTGGCATAAGGTCGGACTCTCCGCAGCCGTCATCGAACTCGATTTCCGTCAGAACGCCCCCGGCGGCTTCCTCGTCGGTTGCGATGGCGCCAAACACGTCGCTCGTGTCGTCGTGACGCCGACCGCGCTCTCGATCGCCGAAGACTCCGTCGCCCCTTCCCACACCATCGCCACGACCAAGGTCACCGCCAAGCAAGGCGAGTGGCACCACCTGCGCGTCGAATGGAAGGGCGACGAGATGGCCGCCAACCTCGATGGCGTCGAACTCAAGGCCAAGCACGCCTATGTCGCCACCGAGAAGGCCCGCAGCTGGCTCGCCGGCACCAAGAGCGCCGACGTGAAGAACCTCACGATCAACGGCACCAAGGTCGAAGCCAAGAAGTGATGCGAGTCCTCGGCCTCCTGCTCTTCGCCGCCGCGGCCCAAGCCGCGGAGCCCAAGATCATCCTCGAAGAGAAGTTCGACCAGGAACTCTCCAAGGATTGGTTCTGGGGTCTGGGCACCTGGAGCGCCAAAGACGGCGTCCTGCGCGGCTTCGAATCGGGCGCCCGCCGCCATGGTCCGCTCAAGGTGCATAAGCTACCCCTAAAAGACGGTATCGTCGAATGCGACTTTCGCCTCATCGGTAAAGCGAGCTTCGCCGGCATCATCTTCAACGGCAGCCAGGAAAGAGGCCACATCTGCCATCTCGTGATGACCACGAAAGAGCTCCGCATTCTCGCCCACCCCAAGAAGGGCGAGAACAAGGAACTCGCCAAAGTGCCCGTGCAACTGCCGCCGGAGACGTGGCACCACGTGCGCATCGTCTTCCACGGCGACAAGCTGGAAGCCACCATCGATGATAATGTCATCCGCGCCTCGGACCCGTGCATCGCCGAGGAGAAACTGACGTTCGGACTCGGCGGAGAATCGGGCGGCCCGACTAGCGAGAAGGCCGGCGCCCTCGAATTCCGTCGACTGCGCGTCACGTCGACCTCTCCTTAATCTTCGTTCCTATGAAGCTTCGCTGCGTCCTCGCCCTATTTCTGACTTCGCTCGCGATTCACGCGGCGGATAAGCCGAATATCATCCTGATCTACTCGGATGACCACGGCTGGGCGGACTTAGGCGTCCAAGGTTCGGACAAAGACATCCGCACGCCGAATCTCGATGCGATGGCCCGCGACGGCGTGCGCTTCACACGTGGCTACGTGTCCGCTCCGCAGTGCGTCCCGTCCCGCGCCGGCGTGCTCACGGGACGCTATCAGCAACGCTTCGGCGTCGAGGACAACAACAAGGGCCCGTTGCCCTTGGCCGAACTGACCATCGCCGAAAGGCTTAAG
>CAIRLQ010000100.1 GCA_903879465.1 uncultured Opitutia bacterium
CGGCAACTACAAGGACTTCGACGTCAAGGTCGCTGAGCAATACAAAATCGACCGCAAGCCGGGGAGCCTGCATCGCCTCAAGGCCGGCCCGTGGATCCAGGCGACCAAGGGCACGAAGGTACCGGTCGAGGTACTCATGGGCGAGACCCCGGGCGGCGTCTTCGACTGCTACCTCGCGATCGAGGTCGCGAAGCCCGGCGTCAAGGTCGATGGACAATACGTAGGGGAAGGGAAGCTAAAGCTTTTTCGCTGCAACGCTGAACCGCTACCGGCCGAGATCGCCCGGGACAAGCGCGGGCTGAACATCGACATGCAAGCCAACGGCTGGATCTTCAAGGTCACGAAGGACGCCAACACCGTCCTGCGCTAGCGCTTGCCGGCGAAGTAGAACTGTTCGCAGTTGCCGCCGAAGAGGCCTACCTTCTCGGCGGCGGTCAGTCCGCGCGCGTAATCGTCGACGAGGCGGAAGGCCTGCTCGTAGCTACCGGCGAAAAGGCAGACCGGCCAATCGGAGCCAAACATCAGGCGGGACGGACCGAAGGCCTCGAAGACCGTGTCGAGGTACGGACGGAATTGCTCGGCCTGCCAATTCTGATGATCGGCCTCGGTGAGCATACCCGAGACCTTGCAATGGACGTTAGGCAATTTAGCAAGACGACGGAGCTGGGACTTCCACGGCTCAATCGTGCCGGCCTTGATGTGCGGCTTGGCGATGTGATCGAGGACGAACGGCTGCAGCGGAAAATTCTCGGCGAGGCGGATGGCGGCCTCGAGCTGCTTCGGGTAGATCAGGATATCGTAGGTCAGGCCGTGCGCCTGGAGCTTCGAGATGCCGCGCTGGAAATCCTTGCCGAGAATGAAGTCGTCGTCCGGCTCTTCTTGGACGACGTGGCGGACGCCGACGAACTTCGGGTGGGCGGCGAGGCGGGCGAGGTCGGCTTCGACGCGGTCGGAGCGGAGGTCGACCCAGCCGACGACGCCCTTCACATTCACGTGCTTGTCCGCGAGACCGAGGAGCCAGTCAGATTCGCCGACGACCTGACGGGCCTGGACGGCGATCGAGCCATCGAAGCCGAGTGGTTTCTGCAAGGCGGCTAGATCGTTGGGTAGCCAACTGCGGTGCAGTGGCGAGCCCGGCGGGATCCACGGGTATTGTGCCGCGTCGTACGACCAGAAGTGCTGGTGGGCGTCGAGGCGCATGACGTCAGACCACGTCGACGATCGCCTTGATCACGCCGGACTCCGGCTTGAGCCAGGTCGGGAAGGTCGCGATCAGGTCGTCGAACTTCGCGTGGTGCGTGATCCAGGGCTTCGTGTCGATCACGCCGTCTTCGATCAGCTTGATGATGCGGGCGAAGTCCTTCGAGAGAGCGTTACGGCTGGCCATGATGGTCAGCTCGCGGCGATGCAGGTGCGGGGCGTGCGGGAAGGTCAGGTCCTGTTGCGTGATGCCCACGTAGACCACACGGGCGGCGAAGGCCGCGTAAGCGAAGCAGGCGACCATCGATTTATTGCTGCCCGTGGCATCGATGACCACGTCGGCCAGCTGGCCGTTCGTGAGGGCCGCGAGCGCGGCGACTTCGGAACCGTCGCCCTTGGCCTGGATGACGCCGTCCACCTTCATGACGTCCGTGCAGAACTTCAGACGGTCGGCGTTCATGTCCATCACCACGCACTTCGCACCAGAGACCTTGACGAATTCGACGGCCGAGAGGCCGATCGGGCCGGCACCGATGACGAGGACCGTCTCGCCAGCCTTGGGCGCAGCGCGGTCGACGGCATGGCAGCCGATGGCGAGCGTCTCGACGAGCGCGAGCTGGTCATAGGAAAGCTTCGTTGAAATGTGCAGCTTACGAGCCGGGAGCAGGAACTTCTCCGCCATGCCGCCGTCGCACATCACACCAAGCGTCTGGTGGTTCTCGCAGCAGTTCGTGAAACCGCGGCGGCAGCTATAGCAGGTCTGGCAATTGATATAGGGCTCCACCGAGCAGCGGTCGCCCGGCTTCACGTTGGTTACGCCTGGGCCGACCGCGAGGACCTCAACGCCGAGTTCGTGGCCAGGGATGCGCGGGTATGAATAGAACGGCATCTTGCCGAGGTAGCCTCCGTAGTCGGTGCCGCAGATACCGATGCGGTGGACGCGGACGACCGCTTCGCCGGCGGCGGGCGCCGGCGGCTCCGGGATATCGATCCGCGTGAACTGCTGCGGCTGGTCGAGACGGATGGCTTTCATCGGCTCAGTTGTTTTCCTTCAGGCCTTCGAGGTGGCCGAGGTTCTTGACTGGGGCGAAAATCGCGAGGACTTCGGCGAGCAACTGCTGGTCGATCGGTTCCGCGGCCCACTTGGCCCAGTTGCGGATGTTGACCGGATTGGCGCTGCCCGAGACCGTCGTGGCGATATCGGGATGCTGGAGCGAGAACTGCAACGCGATCTTGGCGATGTCGCTGCCTTTGGCGGCGCAATGGGCGGCGGCGGCGC
>CAIRLQ010000101.1 GCA_903879465.1 uncultured Opitutia bacterium
CGATCTGGCCTGCTCGACACTTGTGCCCGAAGTGACGCGCGTCGGCTCACTGGCCGAAGCACTCATCGGTCTCGATGCGAGCGCATGGAGGCTCGCGCTCGACCCGTATGAGGCGGCGGGCGCTCCGGAAATTTCCTCTCCAGCGAAAGCCGCCGTGCTCGCAATCGGACCCGAGCGTGGCTTCGCCGATGAGGAACGTGCGGCTTTGCGGGCAGCAGGTTTCTCGTTCGCACACCTCGGCGATCGCATCCTGCGCGTCGAAGCCGCGGCACTGGTCGGCGGCGCGCTCATGCTCGCTCAGTTGCGTGCCTGGGAAAAACACCGTCCTGTCGGCGGCTGATTACTCCGCGGGCTTGCGAACGAGAACCGAAGCGGCGGGCTGACCTTTGCCTTTGCCGATGACCTTGCGGAGCTTCCATCCTTCGGGCACTGGGACTTCATAACCACCGGGGGCCTCGAGGATCACGCACACATGGGAGCCTTCTTCGGCATAGCTTACCGCCGTCGCGGCGATCTCGGCACCCTTTGTCTGCCAGAGTTCCCATGGTGGGTCGGCAAAGATTAAATCAAATCGCCCTTCAGCCACGCCGGGCTTGGTCGCGTCGCCGGTGATCTTGGTGAAAGGGAGTTCGGCCAGGCCCATCGACTTCGCCACCGCTGCGGCGTTGGCCATGAGTTCCGCGCCAATCCGCTGGTCGACACACGTCGCGCGCACAGCGCCTCGGCTCAGCGATTCAAGTCCATAGGCTCCGGTGCCAGCAAAAAGGTCGAGTACCGACGTGCCCGGCACGAAGGCAGCCAGCGAGTTGAACACGGCTTCGCGGATGTAATCCGTAGCCGGGCGCACGCCTCCTTGCGTGGGAACGCGGAGCTGAATACCTCGGGCGATGCCGCCGGTGACGCGCATGGGTTCAAATTCGCGCGGGCGCGCGGAAGGTCAACGGCGTTCAGCGCCGAGGACCTGCCGCTCGGGCGACCAGCACGTGGTGCGGCCGCCGACGTCTTCGCGGACCAGCGGCTTCTTTGAACGTGGGCAGCGGCCGCCATCTTTCCAGCGGTGGTTGAAGAGCCAACTGTCTGGCGGGTCGGACCAATCCTTGCCGATGACCTCCATCGCCTCCGCGCAGACCTCGCGTAACATCGCGTGTAGCTTGCGAACCGACTTAGACCCGAACGATCCTGCCTTCGCTTCCGGGTGGAATCCAGCTCGCCAGAGAACTTCGTCCGCCATCCAATTGCCGATCCCCGGGAAGCGCTCCTGCATCAGGAGCACGGGCTTGATTGCCGACCGAGCGCGGCGCCGTAGAAATACTTCGACGACGCCGACGGTGAATTCAGGAGAAAGGATAGCGGGTGGAATCTTTTCCCACCAAGGCGGTACGCCCGCTCCTTGCCAGAACTGGATGAGGCCAAACTGACGCGGATCGACGAAGACTAATTCCTTCCCGCCCGACATCGTCAGCTTGAAGTGATCATACGGTGTCGGCTCGCGATCGGCGCCGCCGGCTTCAAGTCGACCCGTCATCCCGAGGTGCACGCCGATCCAGACGTTACCTGAAAAGCGGAAAGCCATCTGCTTCGCCGCCGCGAAGGACTCGATTAACTTCGCACCCACCAAAGCCTTC
>CAIRLQ010000102.1 GCA_903879465.1 uncultured Opitutia bacterium
CATCGCCTTGAGCGCAGGGAAACTCGCCGGGATTTTTAGCGCGTGGGCGGGTATGTCTGCTTTCTCCAGCGGCTGGCCTTCTTCAACAAAGGCCTCGCGAATCGCTTCGGCATAACTGGCCAAAGCATCCTTGGATGCTAAGGGAATAATATCCACCGCACAGTCGGTCTCGGCGGCTAGTTGCTGGGCCATCTGAACAATACGAGTAATCGGCAAGGCGGGCAACGTCACCGAAGGTCCGAGTTCGTCGCCGTCCTTAAACGCCACGAGTTCGAACGAGCCGTCCGCAGTCAGCTTACCGAGTCCGGCCGCTGCCAACTTAGTCACCGAGGCACTGGTAAATTTTCCAATTGCCAGAAAGCGGACATACTCGACGTCCCCTGCCCCTTCATGGCTCATGGCGATGAGGTGCGTAGCACCAGCGGCCTTGAGCTCGGGTAAAAGGCTCACGACTTGCTGTGCTTTCTTTGGTATGATGACAGGCCCCTTGCTGTCTTCATCACGAAAGAACCCAGTGAGGTAGAGACCTAAAGTCTTGGCCGCCGTAGTGCTGTTCACCGGAATAAAGCCTATGGTCGATCCCCCATCCAAAGCTGCTTGCTTCTCGTCTTCGGTGGCTTTAGCCGCATCGGCCAAACCATCCAAAGGCGATGCTACCGGCTTTGCCTGATCCGCCGCCATCAAGGCGGCCGAAAACAGGAAGATGAATAGAGGCAGTCGAGTCATACATTTTTTGAACACCCACCCCAAGGATAAGTTTCAGGCTATTCAGTGACAGTTCAAAGGCGCCCTAGCCCGCCGGCTTTCCGTGCCTGACGTCCATAGGTCCATTCGAAGAGCGGTCCCGCAAGTAGGGTCGTGACTACGGCCATGACGACCAGCACGGAAAAGAGAACCGGACCCACCAGCTTGGCTTGGACGCCCACGTTCAAGAGAATCAGTTCCATGAGTCCTCGCGCATTCATCAGCGAGGCAACCCCGGCAGCCTCTGCCGCTGGCAAGCCCGCCCAGCGAGCAGCGACCCAACACGCGCCCCCCTTGCCGAGGAGCGCAACCAAGAGCACTAAGGCTAAGAGCCAGAGCGCGGACGGCGAGATGAGTAGATCGAGGCGTGTCTGCAGGCCAGAAAAAGCAAAGAAGAAGGGCAAGAGCCACATGGCAATCGCGGGCTCGATGCGCCGAAGGCCACGAGTCAGCTCCCCCCGCGGTAACGCCAAGCCACAGAGAAAGCCACCGAAGACCGCATGCATCCCACACCAAGTGCTAAGCGCTACGAACGCGGCGAAGAGCGCGGCGACCGCAACCACTGCTACCGGCGTCAACGCCTTCCGGCGATCACACTCGGCAGAGAGCCCCGCCAAGAGGCGCGGTACCAGGTAACGCGCCATCGCCACGATTAAAATGCCCCCAGCCAGGCATTGGACGACGACAAGCGGAGAGCCGGTAAAGGACGCGAGGACGACCGCGAGAATGACCCAAGCAAAGGCATCCCCGATGGCACCCGCCGAAATGGCCACCGTCCCCATCGGGGAATCCGCCAAGCCTTTCGAACGGACAATCCACACGAGCATCGGGAACGCAGTCACCGAGAGTGCTGCGCCCAGAAAGAGTATCTGCTGGCCTAACGTGGCTTCACCCGCGAACCAGCCCGGGATATTCTGCGTGGCAAGGGCCAACGGTATCGCCATGCAGAACGGCACCAGTACGCCCGCCGCCGCCACCGCTAGGGTCAAGCGGCTCCGCTGGCGAACTTGGGCCAAGTCGAAATCCAAACCTATGCAAAACAAATACCCGCCCACGCCGAGTTCCGCCAAGAACTTCAGGGCGTCGCGCGTCGAGGTCGGGAACAGCCATAGCTGTTCGGCTGGCCAAAGCGCTCCCAGTAAGGACGGCCCGAGCAGTACCCCCGCGATCATCATCCCCACCACTGAGGGCTGGCCTAAGCGCTCAGCGATCCATCCGGCCACGCGGCAAGCGAGCAGGACAACGATGGCCTGGAGACAGAGGGACAACAGAATCGGGGCTTCACTCACGAGTATCCTCTAGAGACTCACTCCTCTAATGAAAAGACAATGCGTACTAGCCATGTCTTAGGTAGGGTCAGCACTGCGTGCTGACCTAGGCGTCTCATGAAAAGGTAGGGGCGTGGCTTTGCCGCGCCCTCCTGTCTTGGGTAGGGTCAGCACTGCGTGCTGACCTAGCCTTCAGTGCCGCGGCTAGGTTGGCACGCAG
>CAIRLQ010000103.1 GCA_903879465.1 uncultured Opitutia bacterium
TCCCCTTTGAGACAATCGACCACTGGTCAACTGGGCCTCTGAGCCTCCGGGCATCTACTTCGCTTCCCTTGCCCACGGGTCAACTTGTCAACCGGCCAGCTAGTTTGTTTCTCCTCCGGCCAACTGGCCAACCAATCAACTGATCAAGTCTACCTCCCCTTGTCCACGTGCCCACGTGCCAGCTTGCCCCCTAAACTAAAAATGCCCACCATCACCCTCTGCATTCCCGCTCGCATCGCGTCGACGCGCCTGCCGCGGAAAGTCCTGCTCGACCTCGGAGGTAAGCCGGTCGTGCAGCACGTCTGGGAGCGCGCGAAGCGCGTGCGCCAAGCGGACCGCGTGGTGTTGCTCACCGACTCAGAAGAGGTAGCGATCGCGGCCCGTGCCTTCGGTGCGGAGGTACTGATGACCGATCCAGCCTGTCCCTCCGGCACAGCCCGTATGGCTAGCGTGATTGATCACCTACCTGGCGACTTTTTCCTCAATGTCCAGGGCGACGAGCCGTTCATTGAGCCCAACTTGCTCGACGGTCTCATCTCGCGCTGGAAGGAAACCCAGTGCCGCTTGGTCACGGCGGTTTCCAAGATTCACGCGAGCGAGCGCCTGCACGCGGCCAGCGTGGTCAAGGTCGTCCGCGCTGAAAACGGCGAAGCCTTATATTTCTCCCGCAGTCCGATTCCCCATCTGCGAGGAGTGGATCCGGCGGAATGGGTGCAGCGTCGCGATTACTGGGTGCACATCGGCGTGTACGGTTACGACCGGGCGACGTTGGCCGGTTATGCGCAGCTCGCGCCTACCGAACTCGAGGCCGCTGAATCTCTCGAGCAACTCCGCTTCCTCGCACACGGCCTGACTTTCCAGACCGTCGTCACGAATTACCATCCGATTGCCATCGATACACCCGAAGATCTCGAAGCTGCGCGGCGCCTCATGGCGCAAGGAAGCGCCAATAGTTGATCCGTTGATCAGTGGGCCAGCTGGCTAGGGATGCAACTGGTAGGGTCGGTACTGCGTGCCGACCTAGCTGTCTTGGGGTAAGGATGAGTCCGATACGCTCAAGGGGAGACCGGAGACCGGAAAGTATGCTGCGGCCATATTCTTCGGGTGACAGGTGACGGCCGCCGGGGCTTCAGCCTTTCGGGCATCAGCAGCTGGCTCCAGGCACCCGCGGCCGATAGCCGAGATGCCGACTCCCGACTCGCCGTCCACCCGGGCTGCCACCCATCACCTGAAGTAAATCACCCGAGCCAATTATCCGGTCTCCGGTTTCCCTTTGAGTTAAGGCTCTGTCTTCCTTGTCCCCTGGCCCACGTGCCAGCTTGCCCGCTGCGACTCTGTCGCGCCACCTTTGTACCTTTGCCCTGCCTCTCCTCTAAGCCTCCGAGCCTCTGATCAACACAACCCTCTTTCTTCCACCCCCATGCCCTCACCCCTCAACTCCGCCCGTGCGTTGCTTCAGGCCGAAGCTTCGGCCTTGGCCGAACTCGCCACGCGCCTCGATGGATCTTTTACCAAGGTCGTCGAGCTCATCGCTGCGCACAAAGGTAAGGTGGTCCTTTGCGGCGTCGGTAAGTCCGGCCTCATCGGCCAAAAGATCGCCGCGACGCTCTGTAGTACGGGTACGCCAGCGATTTTCCTCCATGCAGCAGACGCCGTCCATGGCGATCTCGGTATCCTGCAGGCCGGTGATCCGGTGATTCTGATCTCACGTTCGGGTACCACGGCCGAATTGGTGCGCCTCGTGCCGGTGCTCCGCTCCTTCCGCTCGCCGATCATCGCCATCGTCGGCAACACCTCTTCGCCGCTCGCCACGCAGGCGGATCTGGTCCTCGATATCGGCGCGCGACCTGAAGCCGATCCGCTGGGTCTCGTACCGACCACGAGTGCACTGCTGACGCTTGCTCTGGGCGACGCTCTCGCCGCGGGATTAATGACCCTGCGGGGCTTCGGAGCTTCGGATTTTGCCCGCTTCCACCCCGCCGGTCAGCTCGGCCGTAATCTCACGCTGACCGTAGGTGAGGCGCTGCAGCCATTGGAGCGTTGTGCCTGCGCGGCCCCGACCGATTTGTTGCGCGACGCGGTCATCGCGATGACCCGTTTCCCGCACGGCGCCGCCTGCGTGCTTGCCGCCGACGGATCTTTGGCGGGCCTGATTACGGATGGCGACCTTCGGCGCGCGCTGGGCCGCGGCATCGATATCAACACCGCCCAGGCCGCCGATATCATGACGGTCAACCCAGTCCGCGCTCATGCGCCGATGTCCTTGGCCGAAGCCGCTCGCATCATGGAAGATCGCCCCTCGCAGATTTCCGTCCTCCCTGTCACGGACGCCGCCAGCCATCGCTGCCTCGGCTTGATTCGCATCCACGATATTTATCAGGCTGGTATTGTCTGAGCCTAGGCCGCTTGGCCTTGCCCCACTATAATCCCTTATGACCACCGATTCTCGCATCATCGAGCAAGCTCGGAGTCAGCGTCCGCCGCTCACGCGCCGCGAGCTGACGGTGGGTATCCTCGCCGCCGTAGTCATCGTACTTTCGCCTTTGGGCATCGGGGGCGCCTTGCTCTGGGCGGTCGCCGCCGGCGTAGGCTTTTCGCTGGCGGCGCTATTCGCCGCCGTCGGCAGCCTCCCTTTCCAGCGCTTCGCGCTTATCCTCTGGTTTTTAGGGACTGTTGTCGGCTTGGGCCTCGCGACCCTCTCGAATTTCGAAGTGCTTTCGCCCCAATGGCTAGATTTCATCGCCTTCCCCGCTGCCGCTTTCATCGGCACCGCTTTGGGCCTTTTCCTCCTGGGTTCCGATGCGCGCTCCCGCCCGGCCGTAAATTGCCGGCGTGATTTATTCCGACTCGTTCCGTTCTGGGCCGGGTTGGCCTTGTTCGCTTATTTCGCAATCCAAGATATCAACGCCTGGGGTGAGGTCGTGGACCGGGCTACTTTCTGGGCTCGGCAGGGCATCCCCGGGATCGAGCCCGGCAAATACGACATTGTTCCTTTACCGCATGTGAGCTGGCTGCCCTCCGGGTTACGAGCGCCGTTCACCACCACGGATACCACGCATCCGACGATGAACGCTTGGCGGATGATGCTGATCTTGGCCGGGCCTTGGGCGATATTCTGTGCGCTGAGCGTTGGGCTGCGCCGTCGTCGTGGTTACGTACTTTTAGGCTGGCTCAGCATCGCCGCCGCGTGCTGCTACGCCATCGGCGGGTTTCTCAACCAATATTCCTCGGGGACCATCCTGGGATTCATCATTCCAGATTCGGCGCTATGTTTTGGGCCCTTCATCTATCATAATCACGCTGGCATTTACTTGTATCTGAATGTCGCAGTGGCCTTGGCTTTGACGTTGTGGCACATTCGCCGCTCTCATCATAACGCGCTGAAGGGTGGCCCGCATTTAGTGAGTGGCTTCGCGGCGCTCTACCTGACGCTCTTCGTCGGCCTGACCAATAGTATGGGTGCCACGGCGGTCGTCATCGCGCTATCGCTCGTTTCCATCCCGGCGGCTTACTTCATCGGCTTCAAAGACGGGCGGAATAATCTCAAAGAGGCCGCTACCGTGACGCTCTTTGCGTTACTCTTTGCCGCTTTGGCTTTTCTCTTCACGGCCGACCTACGCTCGCTGGGCAATAAATTCGAGGCCAAGACCGCCCACTATCATCGCACGGGCGCCGACGACCGTGCCCCTTTGCGCCGGGCCACCTGGGCATTAATCACCGACGACGGCTGGGGTGGCCGGGCGTGGTCGGGTTACGGTGCCGGCTCTTACCGCTGGGTAGCGCCGACCTACCAGGCGCAACAGAAGGATCTGCAGGATGATACCGGAAGATTTTATCTCCGCGCGCTGTATGCCCACAATGACTGGCTGCAGATGCTGGCCGAGTGGGGCGTGTTAGGCCTCCTTCCCGTGGTCGCTGGATTGCTCTGGCTCGGCCGCCGAATTATCCGCGCGTTCCGCCCTGGCCATGCCGAATCCATTCCTCTGGCCTGTGCGGTGGTGCTCCTCGGATGCCATGCTTTCATTGATTTAATCTTCTGGTTTACGCCGCTGATGTTCGCCCTCGCATTCATTACGGCCGCGATGGTGTCCTTCGTGGATCAATCTACCGCCGAAAATTCGGGCAAGCCCGAGTAACGTCTTGCTGCAGCTTCTCCAACATCTGGGTTCCGGCGAGACGGAGATCGCCGTTGTCCCCGCCCCGGGTCCGCAGCCTGGCCGCGTGCTGATTCGGGGGACGTGTTCCTTGGTTTCGCTCGGCACCGAGCGCATGCTGGTCGAGTTCGGTCGGGCGGGTTGGATTAGTAAAGCCCTTCAGCAGCCCGAGAAGTTCCGCGCCATGCTCGCCAAAGTTCGTGCCGAAGGGCTTTTCGCCACGGTCGCGGCGGTCCGCAGTAAACTCTCGCAGCCCATTCCGATGGGTTATTGCCATGTAGGCCGGGTGCTCGCCGATGGTTCACGGGCTTTCTCTCCGGGCGATCGGGTGGTCTCGAATAGTCCGCACGCAGAAGTAGTCCTCGCCGACCCGCGTTTATGCGCGCGCATTCCCGATGGCGTTAGCGACGAGGCCGCTGCTTTCACTCCGCTCGCCGCCATTGCCCTGCAGGGCTCGCGGTTACTCGCCCCCTCTGCGGGAGATCGCGTCGTCGTCGTGGGTTTGGGTTTGGTCGGGCAACTGGCCGTCCAGGTGCTGCGCGCATCAGGTTGCGAAGTTTTCGGGATCGATCCCGACCCCGATAAGGGCGCACTCGCCGCACAGGCCGGAGCGGAAGTTTTCGTTCTCACCGAGGGCGCCGACGCCGTCGCCGCCGTGCTTCGCTGGACGGCGGGGCAGGGCGTCGCCGGGGTGCTGATCACGGCGAGCACTTCTTCCAGTGATCCGGTTAATCAGGCGGCGCAGATGTGCCGTCCGCGCGGGCGGGTAGTGCTCGTAGGTGTCACCGGCCTCTCGCTTAATCGCGCCGATTTCTATCGTCAGGAAGTCTCTTTCCAAGTCTCGAACTCCTATGGCCCGCGCACGGATTCAGCGTCGGATTCGGCGGCCGCGAATTTCCGTCAGGTCTTGCAATGGATGGCGGCCGGTCAGCTAAAGCTTGGGCCACTCATTTCTCGGCGTCATGCTTTCATCAATGCGACGAGTGCCTACTCGGCCTTGTCCTCGGCTCGGACCCTTGGCGTAGTCTTGGAGTATGATCAGTCACCTGCGGCCAGCGGTCGAGCGATGAGCTTGCCCAGCCCCGAGGGGTCGGGCCTAGGGCTGGCTGTGATGGGTGCCGGTAATTTTGCCATCCGCTCTCTGTTGCCGGCGCTGGCTCGGTCCGGTGTTGCGTGCTCTTTGCGCTCGGTGATCTCCATCCATGGTGCGAACGCCTTGCTCGCCGCCCGACGGTTTCACGCGGCCAAGGCGAGCACGGATCCGGCGACGGCTTGGGACGACCCGTCCGTCGCCGCGGTGCTGCTCTGCACTCCGCACCACGAGCATGCGACGCAAGCCGCCGAGTGCCTGCGGTTCGGCAAGGCGGTCTGGGTGGAGAAGCCGCTCGCTTTGCATGAGGCCGAGTTATTCGCCGTTATGGATTCCGCCCGTGCCAGCTCCGCTCTGCTGATGGTCGGTTTCAATCGTCGCTTCGCCCCGCTGGCGCTTCGCTTGCGGGATGAATTGCGGCGCTTGCCTGGCCCGCGCTCCCTCACGATCAACATCAACGCCGGCGTGCTTCCGTGCGATCATTGGACGCTTAATCCTGCGGTCGGCGGTGGCCGTATCGTCGGCGAGGTCTGCCACTTTGTCGACCTGCTCCGTTTTCTCGTCGGGCATCCGATTACCTCCGTCCGCGCGCTCATGCGCGGGACCGATGGCCAGGATGCTGGCCGCTTCGCGCTCACGTTCGCCGACGGCACGACCGCGGCGATCAACTACCTCACCGATCAGCCTGCTCATTTGCCCAAGGAAGCCATCGTGGCGACCGGAGCGGATTGGGCCATCCATCTCGATAACTGGCGGCAGCTCCGCGGCGAAGGTCTCTCGACCTTACGCGCCAGCGCCGGCTGGCTTCGCCCTCCGCAAAAGGGACACGTCGAAGCGTTGCGTGCTTTCTTGACGGCCGTCGCGACCGCCGCGCCCTCGCCGATTCCGCTCGATGAAATCGAAGAAGTCTCGCGTTGGAGTATTCGGATGCAGGGGATGGTTGCCTAGCGGCTGAGGCTCGGAGGCTTACTTGACCAGAGAGATCCAGCGTTGGTTGTACTGTTGACCCGTGGGCCAGTGATGCAGCGAGGTAGGGTCGGCACTGCGTGCCGACCTAGCTGTCTTGGGGTAGGGACGGCTCTCCGAGCCGTCCGAAGTGCAAAGGTGCACGGGTTAGGTGTTGGCGGTTAGCGGTTGGCGGTTGGGAATGTAACTGAAGCAAGGGTATCGTTTTGGGTGACAGGTGACGGCCATCGGGGTCGGGGAACTAATTTCAGGTGACAGGTGCCGGCCACCGGGGCATCAGCCTCTCGGGTGTCGGCCGTTCGGCCTTCGGCAATCGGGGATCGGGCGCCGGCTGCCGAAGGCTGACCGCCTGGTGGCCGAAA
>CAIRLQ010000104.1 GCA_903879465.1 uncultured Opitutia bacterium
CCACCAACGCTGCGGCCCGCAACTGCGCCCGGCGCTCCGCATGCCCAGACTCACGGGCCGAAACAATCAAGAAGGACGCCAACGTGAGCGCGGTTAGCATCGCTGCGGCCATGGTCAATAAACTTATCAATAGGGTAAACCCATCACGTGTTTTCATAGTAGACAAAGCCTACACTCTTTCGTTTGCGGATTATTTCACAATCAAGGAGACCCCCTTCGTGCTTATCGTATGAAGACCTCACCCAAGAAAAATCTGCTGCCTCCAACCGTGCCGACCGCGCACGTTTTACCTCGCCCGACCCTCCGCCCGATTCCCCTACCCCCGCCCGACGGGCGCAAGACAGTTGTGATCGTCGAAGACCAAACCGCTATCCGCGAGTTGACGACCGAGATGCTCGAGACCCGTGGCACCTACCGCATCCTCGGAACGGCGGCGGATGGCAACCAGGGCCTAGACATGGTCCTTAAGCTGCGACCAGATATCTTAATCCTCGACGTCATGATGCCTGGGCTCAGCGGCATCGAGGTCCTCCGCCGCATCGGTCGCAATCTCCCGAAGATGCGTATTTTGGTCTTCTCCGCCAAGCAGGAGCCCCAAGTTGTGCGTGGGCTTATCCAAGAAGGCGTCCACGGGTTCGTTAACAAGAATTCGCCGCTCTCTGATCTGAGGAAGGCGCTCGATGAGATCGCCAAGGGGAATACCTGGTTTAACGACCATTTCAGCAAGACCGTGCGCGATGCCTTGGCTAAACCTAGCACCCAAGCGGACTCGATGATCGACCTGCTGACTCCCCGGGAACGCGAGATCTCCGTCCTCATCGCCCAGAGCAACAGCAGCAAAGAGGTCGCCGCCAAGCTCAATATCAGCATCAAGACCTCCGAAAACCATCGGGCCAACTTGATGCGTAAACTGGGCGTCCACGACGTCGCTGGATTAGTACGCTTCGCTATCCGGCATGGCTTAGTCGACCCAGCGACGGACTAAGCGCCTAGGCTGAATACCTCACAATATAGGTATTCCTCTTAGTGTGTTCTATTCATTTATTATCGCTCTTCCCAATCAAACAAACACGATGCAACTCACCATGAAGCCTAGTTCGGTCAAATCCAAGACCGTCGTCATCATCGAAGACCAAACTGCCATCCGCGAACTGGTCTCCGAAATGCTGCAGGCCAAAGGGAAGTTCCGTGTGGTTGGCACCTCGGCCGACGGTGCCGCTGGGGTCGAAATGGCCCTGCGACTTAAGCCCGACATCCTGATCCTCGACATCCTCTTGCCAGACATCAGCGGCGTCGAGGTCCTCCACCGCCTCCGCAATACCATCCCCGGGTTGAGCGTTCTAGTCTTCTCCGGAAAATCTGAAAAGCAATTGGCCCGCGGCCTGGTCAAGGAAGGCGTCCGTGGCTACGTCAACAAGAACTCCCCACTGTCCGAACTGCGCAAGGCCATGGATGCCATCGCCGACGGTCAAACGTGGTTCAGCGTGGAATTCAATGAGGCCGTGATGACGGCTCTCAAGAACTCGGAGTCCAGCATCGACCAGATGGCGGTGACGCTAACCAGCCGCGAACGCGAGGTCGCCGTGCTCCTAGCCAAGAGCAACTCCAGCAAGGAAGTCGCCGCCCAACTCAATATCAGCACCAAGACGGCCGAAAACCATCGGACGAACTTAATGCGTAAACTGGGCGTCCATGACGTCGCTGGGGTTATCCGCTTCGTCATCCGGCAGGGTTTGTACGACCCCAACGGCGAGGGCTGAGGCTTGCTAGACCTCCGGGCGCCCCGAGGAGTAGGGCATGCTCCGCTTCTTCCGCGCTACCTTCTACCAATTACCAAAATGAAATCATATCGAGCCAGTATGATTTCCCTCTTCGCAGCCGCCCTGCTTTGCGGCGGATTCACCGCCAAGGCGGCGACCTATTACGTCAGCCAGTCCACCGGTGATGACAGTCACGACGGACTCGCCGCCGCCAAGGCGGGAGCGAAAGGCCCTTGGAAAACGCTCGCCAAAGCCTCCATCGAATATAAGCCCGGCGACAGCATCCTTCTCAAAAAGGGCGACACTTGGAACGAAGAACTCACTCCGAAAGGTAGTGGCACACCCGAGAAGCCAATCCTAATCAGTTCCTATGGGCAGGGCAATAAGCCCCTCATTGACCGCGAGGATTTCAAGCAGGACCGCACCGGGATCCGCCTCGACAACAAAGGCGGCTACAAGATCGTGGGCATCGAATTCGCCCGCTGCATGACCGGCATCTACGCCGAATACGCCAAGGGCGCTCCCACCCAGAAATACCTCTGGATTGAAGACTGCTACTTCCGTGACTCACTGCTTTACGGGCGCTACGAGGACTACCCGAAGCGCAAGATCGGCCTCGGCGTCTGCCTCTTCTCGCGGGAAACCGACAAGAAAATCGTCATGCAGGACATCATGGTGAAAAACTGTGTCTTCCGCAGACTCGCATCTGGCTTCTGGACGAACAGTCCCGACAACTTCAACAAGAACGCATCCTTCGTTTACAACTTCGCCAACCTGAATTTTGAAAACTGCCTCTTTGAAGAAGGCTACCAGTGGCAGCTCGGCATCCGTGGCGTGATCAAAGGCTCCGTAAAAAACTGTGTCACTCACGATATTGGTCGCGGCTTCCGCTCCTTCAACGGTGTGGCCGGAGCGATGTTCTTCCGTTGCAAAGACTGGATTTTCGAGGACAGCGAGTGGGGCTTTGTGGACATCGGCCTTGGTAGCGGTGATGGCGAGGCTTTCGACTTCGAGGGTAATTGCGACAACATGATCATGCGCAATTGCAACTTCCACGATACCGACGGCCCCGGCTTCCTCCTCTGCTGCTATGCTTCGGATGGGCATCCCAACATGGGCATCGTCATGGAAAACTGCGTCATCAACGCGAAGTCCAAGCGCCCCCTTCAGCCGCGCGTCCGCGCCGCTATTATCAACACCACCGACTGGACCGAGGCTACGTGGAACAAATGCCGATTTTACCTCTCCAAAGGCGAGGGCATCATGGCCGTGATGGATCGCGAAAAAGACAAGCGCTCCACCTTCAAGGACTGCTTCGTCAAAAATCTCAGCGGTGCCTGCAGTTCACCCAAACATCCCGCCAAAATGACCGAGATTGCCGCTGCTGCCGGTGCGACGGGCCCTACGTTCCTGCTCGATTTCGGGCGCCCCGTTTCCATCAACGAATTCAAACTCAAAGAAGATCCGGCCTCCGGCATCTCGCGCTACATCATCGAAACCTGGGACGACAAAAAGTCGCAGTGGAAGAGTTGCTTTAATGGCATGGGCATCGGCGGCGAATTCGTTTGCGCCATCGTCCCGCAAACCACATCCATGGCGCGCCTTCGCGTCATCGCCAACAGCAAGGAAAAAGCTGTGCTCACTGCTTTCGATGCACACAATGACCCGCTGGGCGATGCTTTGAACGTTGCAAGAGGTAGCGACACACCCAACCGCCCCGGCAAGTAATAGCAACAACTCGCCGCTATCGTCCTTCTCGCCAAGAGTAATTCCAGCAAGGAAGTCGGCGCCCGACTCAACATCAGCACCAAGACGGCCGAAAACC
>CAIRLQ010000105.1 GCA_903879465.1 uncultured Opitutia bacterium
CCGGACGCTTCATGGTGGGCATCTTCCGCGGCCGCGAGCCACTCTACATTGATTGTTATGAAGGCGGTGCGTTCCGCACTCGCGCCGAAGTCCAACTACTACTGCTCGATAACCAGCTGCCAGCCGATGAAGCCTTCCTGCAGCCCGTCTCGACGCATCAGACCCTTGCGCGCTGTTGCCGTAATCTCGTCTCGCAGTTCGAAGCCCAGGGCGACGATAAGAGCAGCCGATTATTCCTCGGCTTTGTCCACGCCCTCGAACGGCACGATGAGCGCGCCTGAGACATTTACGCTCGGCGCGCTCCGCGCGGCTGTGTTCAACGGACCCCAACTCGGCGTGCTCGGTGATCCGATTGCGCATTCATTGAGCCCGGCGATGCATAACGCCGCGCTCGATGCCCTGATTGGCACTCAACCGCAACTGACCGGCTGGCGTTACCACCGCCTGCACATCACCGCCACGGAACTCCCCGAGGCACTTCGCCTCCTACACGAAAAAAACTTCCGCGGCGCGAACCTCACCGTGCCGCACAAGATTGCGGCGCTGTCCCTGGCAAATACGCTTTCGCCCGCGGCCCGCCGCGCCGAATCCGTCAATACGCTCGTGCGCACGCCGACCGGATGGGAAGGCCACACCACCGACGGCCCGGGTTTCCTAGAAGCACTGCGGGAGCGCACGGGCATGACTACGCAAGGGCGCGAGGTTATCCTCCTCGGCGCCGGCGGAGCCGCCCGCGCCGTCGCGGCGGCATGCCTGGATGATGGCTGCGCAGCCCTTCGCGTCTACAATCGCGACGCCCATCGGGCTGCCGAACTTTGCCTCGCCTTGACGGACCCGCGTGCGACGTCGGGCGGACTGAATACAATCACCGCCCCCTCGCCTGATGCGGTGATTGTCAATTGCACGGTGCTCGGCCTCAAGGCCGCCGACCCATCGCCTATTACCGCAGACCTACTGCGACCCGGACAGTTCGTCTTCGACACCACTTACGGGGCCCAGCCTTCTCAACTGCTCCGCGACGCAGCCGCCCGCGGACTCGGATTTTGCGACGGACGCACGATGTTGCGCTGGCAAGGAGCACTCGCCTTTCGCCTCTGGACGGGCATCCTTCCTCCTGCCGCCCCGATGCGCCTAGCCCTCGGCGAAGCCGCCCTCTAAATCCATGACCTTCGCCGATCTCCGGAACTTCGCCCACCTGCACCCCGACCTGGCCACCCTGAGTGCGGGCGTTTTCGGCGCCTGCGTCGGCAGCTTTCTCAACGTCTGCATCCACCGGTTGCCCAAGGGAGAATCCATCGTGAAACCAGGATCCCACTGCGCATGCGGTCAACCCATTCCTTTCTGGCTGAATGTTCCGCTCTTGGGCTGGCTCTTCCTGCGCGGACGAGCGAAGTGCTGCGGGGCCACAATCTCCGTGCGCTACCCACTCGTTGAACTAGCGACCGCCCTGTTGTTCGTCGCCGCATGGTCGTTCCTACCTCCGGCGAAAGCCGCGGCTGCCTGCGTTTTTCTTCCGCTTCTCGTGGTGCTCGCCGGGTGCGATCTGGACGATATGATGGTACCCGATGCACCGAACTTCGCCCTCGTCGGCACGGGCATCATCTTCGCGATGCTCATCCCTTCGATGCTCGGGGAAACCGGGCACAGCATCGAAGCCGTGAACCGCTTTCGCGCACTCATGGATAGCCTGCTGGGCGTCGCTGTCGGCACCGCGCTGATTTGGTGGATCCGAACCCTCGGAACCATCCTCGCCGGCCGGGAAGCCATGGGGGAAGCCGATATCATCCTCTGCGCGGGGATTGGGGCTTATTGCGGCTGGCAAGGAGCGATTTTCTGCCTCTTCGGTGGTTCGATTATCGGGGTTATCACGGCCCTCCCCTCCCTGACCATTTCAAAGATTAAGGGAGAAGAATATGAGGGAGTCGTGCCTTTTGTCCCCAGCCTGGCCATCGCCGGGGCTGTCTGGTTCTTCCGTGGACCAGAGTTGGTACTAGCTTGGCGGACCTGGGCCGGTTCGTGAATCATTCTGGCTTGTCAGCCCCCTCCCCCGGCTCAATCATTGTTACTCACCCCACTATGAAGCAGTTCGCCTTTGCTAGCTTAATTGCATCCGCCGCCTTGGTTGGCTGCACCTCGTACGACACCCCTAACCACGGTCGCAACGTCTCCTTGGAACCCAGCCACAATTTCTTAGGAATCGTCAAGGTCGAGCCGGGTATCTTCGCCCCCCAGGGCAATGCAGGGAATTCCACCGAGATGTCCCATCCTACGGTCGGTGCCAGCATGAGCGAATTCCGTGGTAACCGCACCCCTTCAGGCGATCGCATCACCCTCCTCTGGGGCGCCATCACGCTGTTCGACTACTAGACCGCGAACTAGCCCTTGCAGAAGCC